>WHST01000134.1 GCA_009379955.1 Streptosporangiales bacterium
CACCAACCAGCCGGGACTATTCACCCACTGGCAACACGGTGCACTCCCCAGCGGCTCGACGACGGGAGCCGTGTGACGCGAGAGTGTCACGCACGGTTCTACGAGCGGCGGCGGGTGCAACTCCCGCCGCCGACTCACCACCGTTTGATCCACCGAGAACACTGGCGCATGGTGATGCACAACGGCGTCCCGCACTCGATCCCGCCACCCTGGATCGACCCCGAGCAGAAACCGCGCCGCAACCGGGTGCACGACCCACCGTCCTGGTGAGGTGTCAGTGCCAGGCGTCGCCGCGGCCACGCCAGCCACTGACAACTCCGCAAGAGGCCATCAACGCGTGCGGAGAGACCGGTCCTCGTGGGCGTAGTCGAAGGCGTCGGGGAAGTCGTCGGCGAGTCCGGCGGGCAGTCGTGCGCCGTCCGGCGCCATGGTGGCGGTGCGGGTCAGCCAGTCGATCGTGTCCACGACGGTCGCCTGGTAGTCCCCGACGGGCCGGTAGCCGAGTTCGGTGGCGGCACTGGTATCGAGGATGACCGGGGAGGGTGAATCCCACGGGTGCCAACCAAGGGAGGGGTCCGCATCGTCGTCGAGCAGGACCTGCTCCCACTCATGCGCGAGGTGTCGCGCGATGATCCTGGCGATGTCCGCTCCGTTGGGTGCATCCGGATCGGCGCAGTTCAGGATGCGCCGTCCGCCCTTGTGCGCGACCGTCTCGACGAGCGTGGCGATGTTGACCGCGGCGCTGGGGTGATCGACGCCCCGACCGCGGTGCGCGAGCAGCACCGACCGGCGGCGGTCGAGTACGCGCTTGACGAACACCCACTCACGGGGAGGGCGAGCGCCCTCGCCGTGAACCTTGGATGCACGCAGCACGGTCACCGGCAGGCCGCTGTCGAGCAGTATCTGCTCGGCGGCGACCTTGTTGGGGCCGTAGCCTTCCCGGCTGCGGAAGTCCATGTCCCCCGGGGCCTGCGTGGGTTGCGTCTCCGGAATCGGTCCGTCGTAGTGCGGCGGGTTATCGGAGTTGGCATGCCGACCAGCGGCATCGACGTAGACGGCCTTGCTGGAGAGCATCACTGTTGACGTCGCATTGCGGGCCAACGGAACCAACGTCTCTGCCTGCGCGCGGGTGAAGCACACGCAGTCGACCAGCAGGTCGGCTCCGCCCCCGAATGCTGCCGCCAGCGCGGTGGCGTCGTCGCGGTCCGCGGCGACGAATTCCGCCCCGGACGCGGCGAGATCAGCCGGCAGACGGGCTGCATCGCGTCCGACGACGTCGACCTCCCACCCGGTCGACACCAGTCGCCGACAGATCGCGCGACCGACCAACCCCGAACCGCCGATGACGAAGGCACGCATCCGGGCATCGTAGCCCGCTGCAAGTGGCGCGCAATCGCTGCGCAATCCGCCGACCGTGGGCTGGGGACGTTCATGATCACCGGACGACGAACGGGAGAAACGATGAAGATCGCCACCTTGTTCTCTGCGGTCGGTGCGTCTGCGGCTGTGCTTGCCGGTACGGTCGCGCTCGCTCCGCCTGCCATGGCGACCGAGCAGGTCAGTTGTGTCGGCGCGTGGGATGCCGTCGTGATCAGTTGGGCCATGGACGGCAGCAACAAGCTCTGCTACGAGGGCGCCGGAAACGCCGGGTTCGGCTCCGGCCTGCCGCAGTCGCAGTCGGTGGAGGCGGGGAAGTACTCGGGCTACGTCGTGGTGGACCTGCCGCAGGGCAACTTCCTGTTCGACTTCAAGCCCAACGAGACCGTCCACATCCCGTCGGGCGGCGAGATCGGATCGCTGCACATCGACTGAGCCGGTACCGACATGTCTGCGTACGGGAGGGGAGTGGGCGTCACACCGAACGACCGGCGAACGCCGCCAGGCGTTGGTACGCGTCTGCCCCCTGCGGCGCGGGCTGCTCCGATCCGAACGCCGGGCCGCGGTTGTCGTCGGTGAGGTTTGCCTGCATGAAGGCCAGGCCGTGTTCCGCGGGCGTCGGGTCCAGGGCGCCGGTGGAACGGTGCAACGCAGCGGCGAGGTCCCACGTGTGCACCGAGAGCTCTGCGCACTGCCAGTCGAGACCGACGCCCCCGCCGAGTCATCGTGCTCGTGCCACGCACTCAGCAGGTCTTCTGCGTGAGAGCGGAATGCGCCGGCGGGTTCGTGGCCGGCCGAGGGAGTCGGCGCCGACCAGTCGATCGACTCGCCGCGCATCATCGCGGCGAAGTTCACCGGCGCGGCGACGATGTGGTCGACCAGGTCCTGGACGGTCCACGCCTCGCACGGCGTGTGGTCGCTCATGGCTGCTGAGCGAACATCATCGAGAAGACCAGACAGCTGGTCCACGGCACTGCGGAGAACCGCAAGATCGTTGTCGCGCGTCACCCGGACAAGAGTACGTGTGCGTCGCCGACCTTGCTGATCCACCGACGCGGACGGGCGGAGCAGACTACAGTAAACTATGTCCCGGATGGGATCTGTTTCCGGCTCGACGGTGTGACGGAAGGGGGCGGCCGTGCCTGCTGCGCCTGCGCGTGGGCGAGGCGCCGCGCCACCCGAGACGATCGTCGACTACGTCACCGAGCAGATCCGTCGCAGGATCGTGTTGGGCAAGCTCGTCGCGGGCGAGCGGGTGCCGTTGTACGCGCTCGCCGAGGAGTTCGGCGTCAGTCGGGTTCCATTGCGTGAGGCGGTGCGCCAGCTCGAGGCCGAGGGGCTGCTCGACAACGTGCCGCGGCGCGGTGCGATCGTCCGCAGGTTGAACCGTCGTGACCTCGAGGACGCGTTCCGGGTGCTCAACGACATCGAGATCATCGCGGTGAAGCGCGCCGCCCGCGCCTCCGACGCGGCCGTCATCGCCGACATGCGGTACTGGTCCGAGCGCATGCACGGGCTCGGCGAGGAGGGCATCTCCGAGGACATGCTCGAGGCGCACCGGGCGTTCCACTTCGCGCTGTTCGACGCCGCGGGCGACGGCATCCTGCTGCGCCACCTGAAGATGCTGTGGCACACCTGTGAGCGCTACGTCATGCACGGCATGCCCGACCACGAGCGGCAGAAGAGTGCGCAGCACGAGCACCTCACGCTGATCGATCTCGTCGAGGCGGGGGACGCCACGGGGGCGTCGAAGCTGCTCGAGCAGCACCTGAAGAACAGCCTGAAGTTCGCGCTGAGCAAGCTCGAGGAGCCCGCGGCGAGCCGCTGAGCCCGAGCCCGACCTTCCGCCCCCTGTCCCACCTCACTCACGGTCAGGGTCTTGTGTAGGCAACTGAATACTAATTACTGTTGCCTATCTGGAGGTGGACGCGTGAGCGTGAAGATCGGCATCTGGGTCCCGTCGTACGCCTGGAACCTCGCGGACGGCGAGGAGCAGGCGCGCAGGGTCAAGCGGCTCAAGGAGTACATCGTCCGGTGTGAGGAGCTCGGGTTCGACGTCTGGGACATCGACCACCTGCTCACCGCACCCGGGCTCTACGGCAACGCGTGGCTGGAGCCGCTGTCGGTGCTCACGTACGCGGCGGCGCTCACCGAGCGCGCGAAGCTCGGCACCGGAATCCTGGTGGCGCCGCTCCGCAATCCCGTGCTGCTGGCGAAGGAGATCGCGACGCTCGGGCAGCTCTCCAACGAGCGCTACATCTTCGGCGTCGGCCCGGGGTGGGACCCGAAGGAGTTCGAGTCGGTCGGCACGCACATCTCCGAGCGCGGACGGCGGACGGACGAGATCATCGCGGCGGTGTACGAGCTGCTCACCAAGGAGTCGGCGAGCTTCGAGGGCGAGTTCTACTCGTTCCACGACGTCACCATCGAGCCGCGGCTCACCAGCTACCCGGAGCTGTGGGTGTCCGGCGGCAGCCGAGTGCCGGATCCGAACTTCCACGACCGCGACTTCATGCCGAAGTCCGTGCTCAACCGCATCGCGAAGGCCGACGCGTGGCTGTCCCGTTGCTCGGGCACGCAGGAGCGGCTGCTGAGCGACTGGCAGACCGTGCAGGACCACGTCGAGTCGACCGGCAAGCCGCGCGACGCCGTGCGGTTCGCCCACTGCAACTTCATCCAGATGAGTCCGGGGAAGACCCGTGCCGCGGCGCTGGAGGAGCAGCACGAGCACGCGGTGCGTGCGTTCGGCACCCACCGCAGCTACGAGCACCTGCAGGAGTGCTACCTGCTTGGTGAGGTCGACCACCAGCTGGGGCGCCTGAAGGAGCTCGCCGAGCACGGCATGGACTACGTCGTCCTCGGTCCGCTCACCGACGACCTCGAGCAGCTCGACTTCATCGCCGAGCACATCCAGCCCGAGCTCAACCGTTAGCGTCGACGTCGAGGAGACCGACCATGCGCATCGCGGCCATCCAGCTGCTGGTCGACGACGGGCCGCCGGCCGACCGGCTCGAGGCGGCGCTCGAAGCGGTGCGTGCGGAGGCGTGGCGCGGTGCCGACCTGATCGTGCTGCCGGAGATGTGGCTGCCCGGCTTCTTCGCGTTCGACGCCTACGCGTCGGTGGCCGAACGGCTCGACGGTCCGACGGTCTCCATGCTGTCGAAGACCGCTGCCGAGACCGGGGTTCCGCTGTGCGCCGGCAGCATCGTCGAGCAGTCGGCGGAGGGCCTGCACAACACGACGGTTCTCTTCGGCGGCGACGGCGCGCTCGTCGCGAGCTACCGCAAGGTGCATCTCTTCGGCTACGGATCGCGCGAGCCGGAGGTGCTCACCCGTGGCACTGAGGTCGTGACGTGTGACCTCGACGGCGTACGCCTCGGGCTGTCGACGTGCTACGACGTACGCTTCCCCGAGCTGTACCGCGACGCGGTCGGCCAGGGCGCGGAGCTGTTCGTCGTCGTGGCGGGCTGGCCGTTCCCGCGGGTGGACGCGTGGCGCTGCCTCGCCAGGGCCAGGGCGATCGAGAACCAGGCCGCCGTGGTCGGCTGCAACGCGTCCGGCCGGCAGGGCAACGGCATCTACGCGGGCACGTCGCTCGCGTTCAACGCCTGGGGCACGCCGCTGGGCGAACTGGACGACCGGCCGGGCGTCCTGCGAGTCGAGGTCGACGCCGACGAGATCCGGTCGGCGCGAGCAGACTTCCCCGCCCTGCGCGACCGGGTGCTGTGAGGAGGGAGACCGATGCGGTTCACCGTGCAATCGCGGTCCGGAGAGCGTGAGGTCGAGCCGGACCTCAGGTACGTCCTGCTCGCCGGGTACACCGGCCGCGACCAGGAGGCGGTCCGTGCGCATATCGCCGAGCTCGCCGACCACGGCGTCGCCGCGCCCGGCACCGTGCCGGCGGTCTATGCGGTGCCGGCGACGCGGCTCGTACCGGCAGGACACCTCACCGTGCACGGGGAGCGGACCGCGGGCGAAGCCGAGTTCCTGATCCTCGACGACCACGGTGAGCTGCTGATCGGACTCTGCTCCGACCACACCGACCGCGAGCTCGAGGAGCACTCCGTCGTCAAGTCCAAGCAGACCTGCGACAAGCCCGCCTGCCCGACGCTGTGGGAGTTCGCGGAGCTCGAGGACCACTGGGACGACCTGCGGCTGCGCGCCGAGGTGCGTACCGGCGACGGCTGGGCCGTGTACCAGGAGGGCGTACTCGGCAGCCTGCTCACACCGGAACGGATCCTGGCCGTGGTCGGTGACCACGTCGGATCGCTGAAGGACGTCGCCGTCTTCTCCGGCACGCTCCCGCTCGTCGGCGGGGAGTTCAGGTACGGTCCGGGGTTCCGGGCGACTCTCGACGACCCGGTGCTCGGCCGGCAGCTCACGTGCGAGTACACCGTGGAGGAGCTGCCGGACATCGGGTCGTAGCCGAGGCCACAGTCACAACCTGGAGGACAGCTCATGCCCAAGCCCGAGATGGAGTTCTGGGACCCCTTCACCGCCGACGACGCGAAGTGGGAACCGATCGACGGAGTGCCAGGCCTGGCCGAGTACGTCCTCGCGAAGGACGACGACACCGGCTCGGTGACCCGGCTGCTCCGCTTCGACCCCGGCTGCGACTCCAGCCCGATGGGCGTGCAGCGGCACGACTTCTGGGAGGAGGTCCTGATCTACAGCGGGGCGATCCACGACCTCGAGCTCGACCAGACCTTCTCCGCGGGGCAGTACGCGTGCCGGCCACCGGGCATGGCGCACGGTCCCTGGGTGGCGCCGGACGGATGCGTCACCTTCGAGGTACGCACGTATGAGCGTTGACCGACTGTCCGCAGTACCGACCCCGCGCGGGGTCGGTGCACGCGTGCAGCGCAACGAGGACCGCCGGCACCTGCACGGCCGCGGTACGTTCCTCGCCGACATCGCGATGCCCGGCACCCGCGACGTCACGTTCGTCAGGAGTCCCGTCGCGCACGGCAGGCTCGCGAGCGTGTCGCCGCCCGACGGCATCGGACCCGGTGAGTTCTGGACGGCCGACGAGCTCACCGGTCTCGCGGGCCCGATCGTGGCCGACGCGCGCCACCCGGCGTGGCGCCCGTCGGAGTATCCGTTGCTGGCCAAGGGGAAGGTGCGCTTCGTCGGCGAGCCGGTAGCGGCGGTCGTCGCCGACGATCGCGCGCTCGCCGAGGATCTCGCCGAGCAGGTCGACGTCGCGATCGAGGATCTGCCCGCGCTCGTCGACCCGGTCCTCGCCCTCGCGCCCGAGGCGGCCCTTGTCCACGACCACTGGCCGGACAACCGGTTCCTCGAGCTGACCGCCGACCTCGGCGACGTCGACGAGGCGAAGGAGCGTGCGGCCGTCAGCGTCACGCGCTACTACCAGATGGGCCGGCACAGCGGCATCCCGATGGAGACGCGCGGCGCGCTCGCGTACTACGACCACCGGCTCGACCAGCTCGTCGTGCACTGCTCGACACAGGTGCCGCACCTGCTCCGAACGGCGCTCGCCGAGGTGCTCGGCATCGCGGAACGGCGCCTGCGGGTCGTCGCTCCCGACGTCGGCGGCGGCTTCGGCATCAAGTGCAACCTCGATCCCGAGGTCGCGGTCGTGTGCGCGATCGCGCTGAGCGTGCCGCATCCGGTGCGCTGGGTCGAGGACCGCTGGGAGCACTTCGTCGGCGCCATCCACGCGCGTGACCACAGGTACCGGATCACCGCGCACGCGGCCGCGGACGGTGAGCTGCTCGCGGTCGAGGCCGACGTGCTCGTCGACGTGGGCGCCTACTCGGTCTGGCCGTGGACGGCCGCCATGGAGGCGGGCATGTCCGCGGGCATGATCCCCGGGCCCTACCGGCTGCGCAACTACCGGTTCACGTCGACGACCGTCGCGACGAACAAGCCGCCGCTCGGTCCGTACCGCGGCGTCGCACGACCGGGCGCCTGCTTCGCGATCGAGCGCACCATCGACGAGCTTGCGCTCGAGCTCGGCATCGAGCCGCACGCGATGAGGCTGCGCAACCTCGTCGTGCCCGGCGAGTTCCCGTACACGTCCGTCACCGGACGCGTCTACGACAGCGGCGACTATCCCGAGTCGGTGCGCCGCGCCGTCACGCTCGCCGACCACGACGGCGTCCGCACCCGGCAGCGTTCGGACGAGTACGCGAACGGGCGGCGGCGCACCGGCGTCGGCTACGCCACGTTCACCGAGCAGACCGCACACGGCACCAAGGAATGGGCGCAGCGCGGCCTGCCGGTGGTCTTCGGCTTCGAGCAGGTGCGCGCGTCGATGGACCCCTCGGGCAGCCTGACGCTCAGCACGGGCATCCAGTCGCACGGTCAGGGCCTCGAGACGAGCCTCGCCCAGATCGCCCACGACCTCACCGGCATCGATCCCGCCGAGGTCAGCGTCCGGCACGGTGACACCGACACCGCGCCGTACGGCATGGGCACCTTCGCGTCGCGCAGCATGGTCATGGCCGGCGGGGCGGCGCACGGCGCGTGCGGCGAGCTGGCCGACAAGGTCCGGGCGGTCGCCGGCGCGCTGATGGGATGCGACGCGAAGGACGTCGAGCTGCGCGACGGCAAGGCCGAGGGACCCGAGTCGACGCTGACGCTCGCCGAGGTCGCCAACGCCGCATACCTGCGCACCGACCTGCTGCCCGGCGACATGCCACCCGTGCTCGACGTGACGTTCGCGTACCAGCCGTCCGTTGACACTGGAACGTACTCGTACGCGACGCACGCCGCGGTCGTGGAGGTCGACCTCGACGACGGCGGGGTGCGGCTGCTCGACTACGTGGTCGTCGAGGACTGCGGCACCGTGGTCAACCCGTTGATCGTCGACGGCCAGGTCCTCGGCGGCGTCACGCAGGGGATCGGCACCGCGCTGCTCGAGGAGTTCACCTACGACGAGCTCGGTCAGCCCAAGGTCACGACGTTCATGGACTACCTGCTGCCCGGTGCCACGGAGGTGCCGGACATCAGGATCGACCACCTCGAGACGCCGTCGCCGTTCACCACGCTCGGCATGAAGGGCATGGGGGAGGGCGGCGCCATCGCCCCCGCGGCCGCGATCGCCAACGCCGTCACCGACGCGCTGCGCGCCGAGGGCATCGCCGTCAACCGCACGCCGATCACGCCGGCCAGGCTCTGGCGGGCGTGCCGGGAGCGACCGGCGCGCGACGCGCGTACCGACGGGCTCACCGACTCCGCGCCGTGGCCGGGTGGTGCGTCGTGAAGCCGCCACCGTTCGAGTTCCGCCGTCCCGGCACCGTCGACGAGACGGTGGCGCTGCTTGCCGAGCACGGCGACGAGGCGAAGGTACTCGCCGGCGGCCAGAGCCTGATGCCGCTGCTCAACATGCGGCTCGCGGTCCCGTCCGTCGTCGTCGACGTCGGCAGGCTCGGCGAGCTGCGCGAGGTCGCCGAGACCGCGGCGGGCGCGACCAGGTACGGCGCGCGTGTCGTGCACAGCGACGTCGAGGACGGCGTGGTGACCGACCGCACCGGAGGACTGTTGCGGACGGCCGCGGCCGGCATCGGCTACCGCGCCATCCGCAACCGCGGGACGCTGGGCGGCAGCCTCGCCCACTCGGACGCGTCGGCGGAATGGCCCGTCGTGATGGCCGCCCTCGACGCGACCGTCGTCGCGCGCTCGCCTCGTGGCGAGCGCAGCGTGCCGTGCCGTGAGTTCGTCCAGGGTTACTTCACCAACGCGCTCGACGACGACGAGCTGCTCGTCGCAGTCGACGTGCCGACCCTGCGCGACACGTGCCGATGGGGCATGCACAAGGCAGCGCGCAAGCCCGGGGAGTTCGCGGAGTCGCTCGCGGTCGTCGTCGCCGAGCTGGACGGCGACGGCGCGGTGCTGCGAGCCGACGCGTGGCTGGGTGCGGCGCGTGATGTGCCGGTCCGCCTCACCGCCGTCGAGGAGGCGCTGGTCGGCCGCCGGGTCGACGAGGTCGCCGCACCGGACGTCACCGCGCTCGTCATCGACCAGCTCGGCGAGCCGGCCGACCCCGAGGAGCGGTACGGCGTGCACCTGCACGGCGTCACGGTCGGCCGGGCGGTCACCGATCTCGGGCTGGAGGCGAAACAGTGAACGGCTCTGTCACCTCATCGGTCACGGTGAACGGCGTGCCACGGACCTGGACGCTGCCCGCCCGTACGTCGCTCGCGGACGCGCTGCGCGACTCGCTCGGGCTCACCGGCACCAGGCTCGGCTGCGAGCACGGCGTCTGCGGTGCCTGCACCGTCGTCATCGACGGCCGGCCGGCGCGGTCGTGCCTGACGCTCGCCGCCGCGTGCGACGGCGGCGACGTGCGCACCGTCGAAGGGCTGGCGGGGCGGACCGTCGACGCGTTGCGCACGGCGTTCAGCGCCGAGCACGGGCTGCAGTGCGGGTTCTGCACCTCGGGGATGCTCGTCACCGGCTGCGACATCGTCGACCGCCGCCGAGAGCTGGCGGCCGACGGCGAGCTCTCCGGCGAGGTCGTTCGCGGCGAGCTGGCCGGAAACCTCTGTCGCTGCACCGGATACGTAGGGATCGTGCGCGCGGTCGTACGCGCCGCCAAAGATGTGGATGCACAGGACGTGGAAGCGCAACAGCGGGGGCCAATCCCTGAGGAGGGGTCGCCATGACCAGGAAGCGCGCAGTCGTCGGGTTCGCCGCGCTGGCACTCGCCATGAGCGCGTGCTCGCTGAACACCGGTGGCACGCAGGAGGAGGACTCGAAGGACCTCGCCTGCGGCGACGTCAAGCTGGCGTACATCGGACCGCTGACCGGAGCGAGTCAGACGTTCGGCACCACCGCGTTCGACGGGGTGAAGCTCGCCCGCAAGGACTTCGAGAAGAAGAACCCCGACTGCAAGATCGCGGGCATCGAACGCTTCGACACCCAGGGCGACCCGGGTCAGGCGCCCGCCCTGACGCAGAAGGCGGTCGGCAACGAGGACATCGTCGGGGTCGTCGGTCCGGGATTCTCCGGCGAGGTGAAGGCGGCGCTGCCGATCCTCGACGAGGCAGGCGTGCCGTCGATCACGTCGTCGGCGACGAACGCGGACCTGTCCAAGCAGGGATGGAAGGTCTTCCACCGCACCGTCGGCAACGACGACGTCGAGACCACCGGACTCGTCGACTACCTCGTCGACGACCAGGAGATCAAGACGGTCGCCGTCGTCGACAACGGCCAGGCGTACGGCAAGGGCAGCGCCGACCTCTTCATCGGCAAGATCAAGAAGAAGGGCGTCAAGGTCGTCCTCAATGACTCGGTCGACGCCGCCAACCAGGACTACTCGTCCACGGTCATCGCCGTGAACGCCAAGAAGCCCGACGCCGTCTTCTGCGGCTGCCTCTACCCGGAGGCCGGGCGCATCGTGAAGCAGCTGCGCAGCGCCAACTCCAAGGCGACGTTCGTGAGTCCCGCGGGCGCGTACTCGCCCGACTTCATCAAGGACGCCGGCGCGTCGTCCGCGGAGGGCGCGTACGTCTCGGCCGCGTCCGCACCGATCGGGAAGTTCCCCGGCTACGAGAAGTTCGCGGCGGCGTGGGAGAAGGAGTACGACACGGTGCCTGACGTCTACTCGCCCGAGGCGTACGACGCGGCGACCGCGTACCTGACGGCGATCAAGGAAGGCAACAGGACACGGTCGTCGATCAACACCTGGCTCGACAAGGCGGACTTCGACGGCCTCAGCGGCCGCATCCGCTTCTCCGACGGCGGCGACGTCGACCGTGACGAGGTGACCATCTACCGGGTCGAGGACGGCAAGTTCAAGGTCATCGCCCAGGTCCCCGTGGCGAGCTGACCGACCGGTAAACCGGAGACCGGGAGACACTCATGGGGCAGATCTGGCCCGCGACCGTCGCGGGGCTCGTGTTCGGTTCCATCTACGCCCTGATGGCGCTGGGTTACACGTTGATCTACCGCGTGATCAACGTGATCAACTTCGCCCACGCCGAGACGTTCATGGTGGGCACGTTCGGCACGCTCTTCGCGGTGCAGTGGATCCTGCCGGGCGACGACGCCGTCCAGCGGGGGCTCATGGGTGCGCTCGTCCTGCTGCTCGTGCTGGTGATCGCGGTGGTGTTCGCGGCAGTGACGTCGGTCGGGCTCGAGCTCGCGGTCTTCCGCCCCATCAGGCAACGCGGCGGCGGGCCGGGACCGACGATGATCATCGCGATCGCGGCGTCGCTGTTCCTGCAGGAGGTCTTCGGCCTGTGGCGGGGTCGCGACCTCGAGGCGATCCCGCGGGTCATCGGCCACACCGCATGGTTCGAGCTGTTCGGGGTCTCGGTGTCGGTGGCGCAACTGCTCGTCGTCGTGGTGGCGCTGCTCGTCGCGCTCGGCGCCGACCGCTTCGTCAACTCGACGCAGCTCGGCGCGGCCATCAGGGCGACGGCGCAGGACCGCGACACGGCGACGCTGATGGGCGTCAACACCGGTCGCGTCATCCTGTTGACGTTCGTGATCGCGGGGATGACGGCCGGAGTGGGCGCGACCCTCTTCATGATGCTCTACGAGAACACGTACTACTTCATCGGCTTCATGATCGGGATCAAGGGGTTCACGGCCGCGCTGCTCGGCGGGATGGGCAACGTACGCGGCGCGATCGTCGGCGGCTACCTCGTCGGCGTGTTCGAGAACTACGGGGCGATCGCGTTCGGCGCCGAGTGGAAGGACACCGTCGTCGTCGCGATGCTCGTGATCATCCTGCTGGTGCGCCCGACGGGCGTGCTCGGCACCCGCCTCCAGACGGTGCGGGTGTGAGCGGCATGAGCTCGATGCTGTCGCCCGTCACGCGGCTGCTGCGCCGTGGCTCGCTCTGGTCGTCGCTGCCCCTGCCGGTCAAGGTGCCGGCGGTGGTGCTCGGGATCGGCTTCCTCTACCTGCTGCCGATGATGGTCATCCCGGTGCTCGACACGGCGGGCTCGGACTTCGCGAGCGTGCTGTTCTACCCCGTCGGCATCTACGTCCTGATGGCGCTCGGCCTCAACGTCCTCGTCGGGATGACCGGCCTCATCAACGTCGGCTACGCCGGGTTCTTCGCGGTCGGCGGCTACCTGATGGCCGTGCTCGGCACCGAGTTCGGCTGGTCGTACTACGCCATCACGCCGCTCGCCGCCGTGGCCGGCGCGCTCGCGGGGCTGCTGCTCGGTCTGCCCGCGATCCGGCTGCGTGGCGACTACCTCGCCGTCGTCACGCTGGGCTTCGGCAAGATCGTCCAGGAGATCGCCAAGAACACCAAGGAGCTCGGCGGACCGAGTGGCATCAGCGGGATCCCGCACCCGGGCGCCGTCGGGCCGCTGTCGTTCGGGTACGTCGATCCGCGGCCGTACGGGTGGCTGCTGATCACGATCATCCTGATCGTGCTCCTCGGCGTGCACCTGCTCAACCGCAGCCGCGTCGGCCGGGCCTGGAACGCCACGCGCGAGGACGAGGACGCCGCGGAGTTCATGGGCGTGCCGACGCTGCGGTTCAAGCTCCTCGCGCTCGCGCTGTCGTCGGCGATCGGTGCCGTCGCGGGCTCGACGTACGCGGCGAAGGTCGGGTTCGTCTCGCCCGACAACTTCCCGCTCCTGCTCTCCGTGCTGATCCTCGTCGCCGTCATCCTCGGCGGTGCGGGGAGCGCGGCGGGTGTCGTCGTGGGTGCGGTGCTCGTCGGGTACCTGCCGGAGCGGTTCAGGGTCGTCTCCGACTACCGCGTCCTGCTCTTCTCCGCGGCCGTCATCGTGCTGCTGATCTGGCGGCCGCAGGGTCTCTTCGTCCGCAGCGGTCGCCGCCGGAGTGACCCCGACGACGAACCGGAGCCGACATGAGCGTGGGTCAGGAGGCGCAGCCGCTGCTCGACGTGCGCAACGCCACCATGTCCTTCGGCGGCGTGACGGCCCTGAAGGACGTCTCGCTGTCGATCGACACCGGCAGGATCGTCGGCCTGATCGGCCCCAACGGTGCGGGGAAGACGACGCTGTTCAACCTGGTGAGCGGCTACCACCGCCCCACCGGCGGCGAGATCGTCTTCGCCGGCCGCTCGCTGCCCGGCACGAGCAGGCACCGCATCACCAGGCTCGGCATCGCGAGGACGTTCCAGAACCTGCGTGTCTTCGACCGGATGACCGCGCGGGAGAACGTCCTCGTCGGTGCCGACGCGCATCACCGCACCGGGTTCCTCAACGCCGTCCTGCGGCTGCCGCGGCACCGCAGGGAGGAGAGGCAGGGCCGCGCGTTGGCCGACGAGCTGCTGGAGATGGTGGGCCTGGCCGACCGCGCCGACGAGCTGGCCGCGAACCTCTCGTACGGCGAGCAGCGCCGGCTGGAGATCGTCCGCGCACTGGCCACGGGGCCCAGACTGCTGCTGCTCGACGAGCCCGCCGCGGGCTCCAACCCGGTGGAGAAGGAACGCCTCGCCGAGCTCATCCGCGACATCCGCGAGCGGGGCCACACGATCGTCGTGATCGAGCACGACATGGGGATGGTGATGGACGTGTGCGACGAGATCACCGTCCTCGACTTCGGTGTGGTGATCGCCCGTGGCACCCCGGCCGAGATCCAGCGCGACCCCGCGGTCATCGAGGCGTACCTCGGCTCCGGTCAGGCCGCGAAGGAGGCGCAGTCATGAGTGCCCGGCTCGAGCTGACCGACCTCCAGGTCGCGCACGGCAAGGTGCGCGCGCTGCGGGGCGTCAGCCTGACCGTCGAGCCCGGCGAGATCGTCGCCCTCATCGGGGCGAACGGCGCGGGCAAGACGAGCACGCTGCGCGCCGTCTCCGGACTCGCGCGCGTCCGGCGCGGGTCGATCAGCTTCGACGGCAGGGACATCACCCGCACTCCGGGGCACCGGATCGTCGGCATGGGACTGTCGCACGTGCCGGAGCGCCGCCGGATCTTCCCCGCGATGACGGTGCTGGAGAACCTCCGCCTTGGCGGCTTCCTGCGAGGCCGCAGGGACGGCACGATGGCCGCCGACGTCGAACGGATCTTCGAGCTGTTCCCGCGCCTCGCCGAACGCCGCGGCCAGCTCGGCGGCACGCTGTCGGGAGGGGAGCAGCAGATGCTCGCCATCGGCAGGGCGCTGATGTCGAAGCCGCGGATGCTGCTGCTCGACGAGCCCTCGATGGGCCTCGCGCCGATGATGGTCGAGCAGATCTTCTCCATCGTCGCCGACATCAACGCCCGCGACGTCACCGTGCTGCTCGTCGAGCAGAACGCCGCGCACGCGCTCTCGATGGCGCACCGCGCGTACGTCCTCGAGACCGGCAGGATCGTGCACTCGGGATCGGGTGCGGAGCTGTTGCACGACGACTCGGTGCGGCGCTCGTACCTCGGCGTGCGTACCGCGGGCTGACCGCTCGTCCCGCCGTCAGGTGGTGAGGATCGCCTCGGACCGTCGCTCCCGCTCGTACGCGGGACCGCCGCCGCGGAAGCCGAAGAGACGTTTCGACCAGACGATGTAGAGCACGACCGCGACGTTGAGCACCAGCGCGACGATACGCAACGCGGTCTGCTGCCGGACGAGCTCGTAGACCTCGAACGGGACGAACGCCGCGGTGGCGACGACGGCGAAGTACTCGCCCCAGCGCCTGAGCAGCCACAGGCCGACGCCCTCGGTCACGACGGTCGCTGCGTATCCGACGAGCACGATCGCGACGACCAGCAGCGTGGTCTGGCTGATGTCGAGGAGATGGCGTGCCTCCAGGACCAGGGCGGAGTCGGTGAGCTGCCAGCCGAGCTCGTCGGCGAGCGGCCGCAGTAGCGGGAGGTTCTCCTCGAACGCCCGGCGGAGCTCCGGCCGCTCACCGCGGAACGTCCAGACCGCGTACGCGGCACCGAGCATGACCAGGCCGCGCAACGCGCGTTCGACGGCGAGAACGCGCAGGAGGATCGCGTCGCGCAGCTCGCGGCCGCGACGGACGGCCGGGGCGGTCGCCGCAGGCCCGTTCCGCTGTGCCGGGCCGGGGACGTAGGTGCCGCATCGCAGGCAGCGCCAGGCGTCGCCCGTGGCGGTGTGTGCTCGCAGGCGTGCGTGCAGGTGTGGCTCGTCCGGCGCGTAC
Organism: Streptosporangiales bacterium; assembly: GCA_009379955.1. NCBI lineage: Bacteria > Bacillati > Actinomycetota > Actinomycetes > Streptosporangiales > Streptosporangiales bacterium. Next base: position 15,416 of record WHST01000134.1, read on the forward strand.
GTCACGTGCGAGCGCCAGCATCCGAGCACGCTCCAGTCCACTTGTTGAGGGTAGCGCTGGTCTCTGAGGCGCTGCCTCTCGTGGGCCGCTGCCTCACCCCTTCTTTGAGTGTTGGGGTCGGGCGGTGGGTGTCAAGAATCCGCACGGCCGTTGCTTCGTGGTGCGGTGGTCTGGCGGAGTCTTGACACCCACCGCCCGACCCGAAAAGCGCGCGTCTACGGGGTGAGGCAGCTCTGTGGCTGCCTCACTTCCCGGTCCGTCTGCGGTGACCGTTGATTCACGGAAACCGTTGCTGCGTAAGGGAATCCGGCCTATCGGATGCCTTCTGATTGTGGTAGACTCGAACACATGTTCGACATCGAGGAGCTGGACCAGGTCGAGGCACTCCCCGCCTCCGGCACCACCCACGCCGCCCTCGACACCGTCGACCTCGCTACCGCGCCAGCGGAGATCGCCCTCGCCGTGCTCGCTGCCTATGAGCGGTGTCTCGCCGCCGCGCAGGCCCGGCAGTTCGCCGCGCTCGCCCGCCTGGACCAGCTCCGCGAAGTCAGCAAGGACGACTTCACCCGCGAAGAGGTCGCGGCGGTGCTGCGGATCGCGACCGGCACCGCCGCGGACCGGCTTACGGTCTCCCGGATCACCTGTGACCGGCTCCCCACGACTCAGAAGCTGTTCGCCGCCGGGGAACTCACCGCGATGCACGTCCGGATCCTCGCCGACGCCGTCGAACACCTCGACCCCTCCACCACGGCGCTGGTGGAGGAGTACGCGCTGCGGTGCCCCGACCTACCGGTCGGACAGTTCCGCGGCCGCATCAACCACGCCGTCGCCAAGTTCGACCCCACCGGCGCGGAAGAACACAAGGACCGCGCCTTCGAGGACCGGACCCTGTGGCACCGCCCCGACCCCGGCGAAACCGGGGTCCTCGTCCTACGTGGACCCGCGGAACAGACCACCACCGTCTTCAACCTGGTCGACGACCTCGCGCGGAAACAGATCCCCGGCGATGACCGGACGCTGGAGCAGCGACGGTTCGACGCATTCACCGACCTCGTCCTCGACGACCACGTCCGCAGCAACGTCACCACCGTGGTCGAGGTGACCGTCCCGGTCGACACCCTCCAGGGCGGTGACACTCCCGGGGAGCTGCGGGGTTATGGGTCGGTGTCGGCGTCCACCGCACGTGCCCTCGCCACCGGTGAGCGGGTCTCGTGGCGGCGCCTCGCCTACGACAAGGACACCGGAGTCCTCGCCGCCGTCGGGGACACGACGTTCCGGGCCGGGGATCTCGCCGGACTGTTCGCCGCGCCGGTGGAGGCGCCGCCGGCCGCCGAACCCCGATACACGCCTAGCGCCCGGCTCGCCCGCTACGTCAAGGCCAGGGACGTGACCTGCCGGTTCCCCGGCTGCACCCGCAAAGCCCGCCGCACCGAAACCGACCACACCATCCCCTGGGCCAAGGGCGGACCGACCTCGGTGCCGAACCTGCACTGCCTCTGTAAGAGACACCGTGTGTCCTGAAGATGATTGTGAGGTTCTGATGTAGAAGCTGGAATGCTCGTGATTGTCGTGCTGTGCTGGAGATGAA
>WHST01000135.1 GCA_009379955.1 Streptosporangiales bacterium
GCTGGACTGGTGCTACGGCTTCTACAACCACGACCGACGGCACACCGCCGCAGGCATGATGAGCCCGATCAACTACGAGAACGCCGTCCCCGACCGGGAAGCGGCATAAGGAACCCTCCACGATTTCGGGGGAACCACAGCTCGACGTCGGCGCCGGGTGATACGCGGGCCACCCCGGCGCGGACGGCTTCGCCGGCGACCGCGACGGCGACCGCCCTCGATATCGGCCGCAGGTCGGCGAGAGAGGGGTAGAGGGCACCCTGCGCGAGCCGGTCGGCGGAGACCATGCCGGCGAGCGTGGTTGCCGCGACCTGGAACATCCGGTCGGTGATCTCGCGGGCGCGTGCCGCGATCGCGCCGAGGCCGATGCCGGGGAAGCAGAAGACGTTGTTCGCCTGCCCCACCAGCCGGGTCCGGCCGCCGGCCTGGACGGGCGGGAAGGGGCTGCCGGTCGCCACCAGCGCGCGCCCCTCGCTCCAGGCGAGCACCTGGGCGGGTGTCGCCTCCGCGTGCGCCGTCGGGTTGGACAGCGGGAACACGATCGGCGCCGGCGTCCGCGCCGCCATCTGCCCGATGACGGTCTCGGTGAAGACACCCGCGGTCCCGCTGGTGCCGATCATGATGGTCGGGGCCACCTGCCGGACGACGGTCTCCAGGTCGTAGCCGCTGGCGGGCTCGAACCCGAACTGGGCCAACTCGGCTCGGCGAAGCGCGAACGGGCGCTTGTCCTCGTCCACGCGATCCCGGCCGGCGAAGACGAGACCCCGCGAGTCGAGTATCACCACCGCCCGCCGCAGCTCGGCCTCGGGCGTGCCGTCCTCGCGCATCACGGCCTGGACCAGGCGGGCGATCCCGATCCCGGCCGCGCCCGCCCCGACGAACACCAGCCGCTGCGCCGACAGCGGCTGGTCGCGCAGCCGGAGCGCGGCGAGGATCCCGGCCAGCACCACCGCGGCGGTGCCCTGGATGTCGTCGTTGAAGCTCGCGACGCGGTGCCGGTACCGGTCCAGCAGCCGGACGGCGTTGTGCTGCTTGACGTCCTCTCACTGCAGCACGGCGTCGGGGTAGACTGTTCCGGACCGCGTCGACGAACGTCTCGACGACGCGGTCGTAGGTAGCGCCCCGCAGCCGCGGCCGCGGATAGCCGAGATAGAGCGGGTCGTGTAGAAGTTCCTCCTTGTCGGTGCCGCAGTTGAGCGAGACCGGCAGCGTCACCTCCGGGCAGATCCCGGCGCCCGCGGAGTACAGCGCGAGCTTGCCGCTCGGGATGCCCATGCCGCCGGCGCCCTGGTCGCCCAGGCCGAGGATCCGCTCGTTGTCGGTGACCACGATCAGTCGGACCCCCGGCCGACCGACGTTGCGGAGCAGCTCCGGGACGCGCTCGACGTCGTCCGGCGTGACCCACAGGCCCCGCGGGCGGCGTGCGACGTGGCTGAACCGGCGGCACGCCTCGCCCACCGTCGGTGTGTACACGATCGGGGCCAGCTCCTCCAGGTGATCGAGGAGCAGCCGGTGGAACAGCGTCTCGTTGCGGTCCTGCAGCGCGGCCAACCTGATGTATCGCTCCAGGTCGTCCGGCTTGCGGCGCAGCCGCTCCAGTTCCAGCGCGACCTGCTGCTCGATCGTGGCGGTACGCCAGGGCAGCAGCCCGCGCAGGCCGAGCACCTCCCGCTCGCGCGGGCTGAAGGCCGCGTCCTTGTTCACCAGCGGCTGCCGGAGAACCTCCGCGCCCCGCAGCCGGTCCCGCACCGGCGTTCCCGCCGGGTCGACGCCTGGGCACGGGTCGGAGCCCTCCATGCCGCCACCGTAGGCCGCGCGGCCGCCTGCCCACCGGGGTCGTTGGGCCCGGATCGGCGGGACGTCCGCCCCGTGCCGCCGGAGGTCGCGGCGGTCACTGTGAGGGTGTGGAGGAACCGAGGGGAGGGGTGATGACTGGGAGGTGCCGTCGCCGGTTGGTGGTGGGCGTCGACCACACCCCTGAGGCCCAGGTCGCCGTGCGCTGGGTCGTTGAGGAAGCGGGGTACCGTAACTGCCCGGTCCGGGTGATCTCCGCCTACGAGGCCGTCTCGGCTCCGGCACCGTTCGATACCCGGGTTCCGGCGGGGCCACCGGCATCGTTGCGGGAGAGGTTCGACGACGCGGTGGCCTATGCGCGTGACCGGCTGGGCCGCGACCGGGTCGACAGCGCGCTCGTGCCGGGCAAGCCCGCCACGGTGTTGCTCGCCGAGGCGCGGTCGGCGGAGCTCGTCGTGGTCGGCTCCCGCCCGCGGTCCACGCTCGGCGCGATCGCGGTCGGCTCCGTCGGCGACGCGGTGGCGGCGCACGCGGCCTGCTCGGTCGTCGTCGCACGCACGGTCGGCGACGAGCCGGTGCAACCGCGGATCGTCGTCGGCGTCGACGACTCCGACGGCGCCGCCGCCGCTGTTTCGCTCGCGTTCGAGGCGGCGGACAGCCGCAACCTCGCCCTCGACGTTGCGCACTGCTGGCAGCCGTTCGGGTACGCCAGCCGGGTCAGGTGGAGCGAGGACGTCATCGCCGTGGCGCGCCGGCGGCGGAAGGCCTGGATGGCGGACAAGATCGCCGGCGCAGCCGAGAAGCACCCGGCCGTCCACGCGGCGACCTTCCTCCTCGAGGGACGCGCAGGCGCGAAGCTCGTCGCCTGGTCGAGGCACGCCGCGCTCCTCGTGGTCGGCTCGCGCGGCCATGGCGGGGTAGCCGGGCTGCTGCTCGGCTCAGTGAGCCAGCACGTGGTACACCACGCGCACTGCACCGTCATGGTGGCAAGGGAAGCTGGCGGCGACGGGAGAAGTGGGGCATAGGATGCTGCACCTGCGAGAACGAGCTGCACGTCGTGTCCGGTGCGACCGACCTCTTCGACGAGGCCGGCGCCCTCGACGCGGTGGCGAAAGAGGCGACACGCTGGTTCGCCGTGCATTTTACGGCACAAACACGGGACCCGGACGGAAGCGGACAGCCGCGATGACGATGACAGAGGACACGCCGGAATCACCATCCATCCCGATCGACCCGTTCGCCCTCATCGGCGGCGAACGGATCGGGAAGGTCGCGGGTGATGTCCAATACCATGGTGGTGGCGCCGGTCACCGGGAGTTCGGCGTGGAACCTCGAGCGGGTGAGTAGGTGCAGCCCGCGGGTGTTGCCGGGCAGGACCTCGGCGACGAGCCGGCGGCTGCCGGTCTGCCGTGCCCGGGCGGCGAGGTGTGCCACCAGCAGGGTCCCGATCCCGAGCTGCTGGTAGTCGTCGTGCACCAGCACCGCGATCTCGGTGTCGTCGGTGCCCGGGGTGTGGTGGGAGTCGGCCAGCGCGACCGCCTGTCCGTCGAGCTCGGCGATCAGGGCGCGGTGCTCGGTGTCGGCGTCGGCGCAGATGTGGTCGACGTATCGGTCCGCCGCGTCTCGGTCTCGGGAGGAGAAGCGCAGGTAGATGCTCTGCTCGGAGGCGTGCCGGTGTAGCGCGTGCAGGGCGGGCGCGTCGTCTCGGGTGACGGGGCGGATGTGCACGACGCGCCCGTCGCGGAGCGCCGCGTCGGGCGGCGGGTCACGCGGGTTCATCCCGCAAGCGTCTGGCCGGCGCCGACCAGACGGCAGGGACGAGCGTCCCCGGTCCCTGGGTCGAACGGCCTCCCCTGCCGCAGGCGCGGCGCAGGATAGGATACCCATGGGGGTATCTGGTCGAGGGGTGGGTCGCTGCGGCAAGGAAGGGGGTGGGCGTGGAGCGCGAGGAGTGGGATCGCCGCCATGCCGCGCGCGAGTTCGTGCGGGCAGCGAGCCGAGCCGGTTTGTCGTGGCGGAGCTGGCCGGGCTGCCGCCGGGCCGGGTCTTGGATCTGGGGGCCGGCAGGGGGCGCAACGCGGTGTGGCTGACCGAGCGCGGCTGGCGGGTGACCGCGGTCGGCTTCTCCCGGGTGGGTCTGGCGAGCGGCCGTCAGCTGGCCGAGGCGCAGGTCGGCGCGTACATCCTGGTTCTGGTCGCCTACCTGTATCTGCCGCCGGTGGAGCGTGCCGTGCTGCTGGGCCGCGCCGCCGCGGCGCTGACTGTGGGCGGTGTCCTGCTGGTGGTCGGGCATGACCTGGTCAACCTCGGCGAGGGTGTGGGTGGCCCGCAGGATCCGGCGGAGCTTACACGCCGGAGGGGATCGCCGCCGAACTGCCGGGCCTGGTGGTGCAGCGTGCCGAGCGGGCACGGCGCCCGGTGGAGGAGGACGGGACCGTGCGCGTGGCGATCGACACCCTGGTCCGCGCGGTCCGGGCCTGACCGGCGAGTGCGGTCCGGGGCGACGAACCAGGTCCGAAGCAGCTACGGACGCAGGCCGGCTTGGCGGTGCAGGTACTCGTCCTCGTCGATCTCGCCGCGGGCGTACCGTTCGGCGAGGATCTGCTCGGGGGTGGCCGCGGCCTTGGTGCTGGCGTCTCGCGGCGCGCGGCGCAAGAAGCGCCACAGGGCGACGACCCCGGCGATGAGCAGACCCCAGAAGACGATCATGCTGAGGGACATGAGGACGTAGCCCCACGCGCCCATCCCGTATCCGTACATCATGGTGTACTCCTTGGGTTTCAGAACGTGGGATGGACTGGCACGTCTGTGGTGGTGTCGTCGACGGTGTAGGTGAGGTCGCTCTGTACGTCCACCACACCGTCGACCCGGTGCGTGAGGCGCACAGCGTTGTCGATGTGGCTCCTCTTCTCCAGCCGCCCGGACAGCGTCACCACACCGTCGCGCACGTCGACGTCGATCCTGGCCGGGTGTAGCCACAGGATGCGGGTGAACACCTCGTCGACGATCTCGTCCTGGATCTCGTCGTCCGGCCGCAGGAAGGCTCGGAGCAGGTCCGTCCGGCTGACGATGCCGACCAGTCGGCCGTCGTCGACCACCGGCAGCCGCTTCACGTTCCGCCTGGTCATCAGCTTGGCGGCCGACACGAGCGTGGCGTCGGGACCGATGGCCACGGCCGGCGCCGTCATCAGCTGCGCGGCGTCGGTTGCCGCGGCCTTGGCGCGCGACAGCCGCGCACGGTGGAAGAACGCGTGCGTGCCGGGCCGGTCGTCGCGGTGTTCCTCCTTGGACAGGAGATCGGCTTCGGACACCACGCTCTGCAGGTTCCCGTCCTCGTCGACGACGGGCACGGCGCTCACCCGTCGTTCGGCGAGGAGCCGCGCGATCTGCGCGAACGGGGTGCTCGGCCGAACCGTCACTACGTCGGCGGTCATGACCTCGCGTACCGTCAACCGTCTCATGACGATCCCTCCTCTACGCCTCACGCTACGAAGGCACCGCGTACGCGGGTCAGGGCCATTCGGGTGGCGTGACAGAGGACCTTTGTCCGCGGTCAGGTACTGACGCGGCGTCCGGTGATGCGGTCGGGGTCGATCCGGATGTCGACGTCGCGCTCGCCCCCGGCCACGGCTGCACGAGGTGCCGGACACGTGCCACGGCCATCGGGTCGGTGAGCCGGCGGGCTCGACCGGCGACCAGGACGCTCCAGCCCTGGCTCATCGCCTCGTCCAGGCGGTCGACCTCGAAGCCGACGACCCGGCCCACATGGTCGGCGAGTACGCCGGTGTCTGAGGTGCGGAACACCGCGACGCCGTCGAGCACGGTGAAGTTCACCGGGATCGCCTCGGGGTCGGTGGTGAACACCGCCCCGACCGACGCCGCCGGCCCCCAGGAGCCGTATGCACTCGCCCGCCTCGAGCCTCTCGAACCGGGGATGCCGGACGGCACCGCGTGGACTGCCGGGCGGTCGTTCGACGGTCGTGCCGAGCAACACGTCCACTGTCGTTTCCAGGCCACTGCCAGACGCAGCAGCGCCTCGGCCGTCAGGTTGGCGTGGTGGTGCTCCAGGTAGTCCACGTACCCGGGTGCCATGCGTGCCCGGGCGGCCACCTGGCTCTGGGTGAGCCCGAGCTCGCGGCGCCGGGACGCGACCCTGCGGCCGAGATCGCCCGGGCCGATCCGGGCGGTGCCAGTTTCGGGCATCGACCTCTCCGTCACCAGTAGGTCGGTGCAGTCGGATGGCGGTCGTCCTCCCGGTAGGTCAGGTGCGGCTCGACGCCGACGACTCCCTCGACGTGGGCGAGCGTGTTCACCACGCCCGGGATGAGCGCCCGGCGTTCCACCTCGCCGCGCACCGTGACCACGCCGTCGCGCACGCCGACGACGAACCGGCGCGGGTCCATGCTCAGCGCCCTGCGGAACACCTCGCTGACCTGGGCCTGGATCTCCCCGTCCGCGCGCAGGTATACGCGCAGCAGGTCGGACCTGCTCACGACACCGAGCAGGCGCCCACTGACCGGGTCGGTGACCGGCAGCCGCCGGACCCGGTGCTTCCGCATGACCTCCGCGACCTCCGCGACCGTCCGCGTGGGCGAGATCGTGACGGCCGGCGCGGTCATCAGCTCGGCCGCGGTCCTGCCGGTCGACTTGCGGCGTTCCCGTCGGCGCCGCGGGCCCTCGAAGACGTGCCCGTCCGGGGTGACGTCCGGCTCGGCCTCCTTCAGCACCAGGTCGGCCTCAGACACCACGCCGACGACCCGGCCGGTGGCGTCGAGCACGGGGACGGCGCTGATCAGGTGGTCCAGCAGCGCGGCGACGACCTGTTTGAACGGCGTGTCCGGGGTGACCGTGATCGGCCGCCGAGCCATCACGTCCTCGACCCGCATTCTCCTCATCACGGCTGCCCCTCGGTGCGTGGTCGCTGCCAGCCTCGCGTCGCCGGGGTTCGCGGCGGCAGGGGCTCGAGGTCCGCGTCACGGGGGACGTTGGTCCCGCCGCCCCGAGTCGTGCGCCCCTGCTTGCCCCACCGCCGCGGCGGTGGACTGGAGTCGCGGAAGGTCCGCGGGAAGAACACGACGAGGAGGTCGGGATGGGTGCGGTTGAGCGTCGAGAGGCACGGGGTGTGTTCCCCGACCTGATGGACTGGCTGGAATCGCCGTTCGCCGTGCCGCGCCCGTTCGGTGCGCAGGCGATCCGGGTCGAGGACTACCAGGACGGCAACAGGTACGTGGTGCGCGCGGAGTTGCCCGGCGTGGACCCCGACGAGGACATCGAGGTCACGGTCACCGGCGGCATGCTGCGAATCCACGCCGAGCGTCGGGAGACGCGCAAGGAGACCCACCGCTCGGAGTTCCGCTACGGGCTGTTCACCCGGTCGCTGACCCTGCCGGCCGCCCGGAGGACGTGACGGCACGGTATGACAAGGGAATCCTCGAGATCACCACCGAGATGCCCGAACCGACGACCGAGTCCCACCGCGTCGCCGTCGAGACGCCGTAACGGGAGCGTGCGCATGCGGGGCGGGTCCGTCCGTGCATGCCCGCATGCGAGCACTGTCTGCGGGTGAGGTCAGAACGATGAGCAGGCAGATCGGCGCTGGGTACCAGGAACCGTCTGCCGCAGCGCCCGAGCAGCGGGTGCGGGCGCTGGAGCTGCGGGTGTCGGCGCTCACCGAGGTCGTGTCCCAGCCGTGGTGTAAATGACGACGGACGTAGGTTCCTTCAAGAGCTACCAACTCAGCGAAGGAAGGACTACGTCCGTGTCAGCACGAGTATCGCCTACCGACCGGATCCGTGGCGAGATCGACGCCCTGTTCGGTGGTTCGCGTGAGCTGTCGGAGATCATCGAGGACGTCGCCCGTCTCGGTGTCCGGTTGATCATCCAGACCGCGGTCGAGGCCGAGGTCGACGTGTTCTTGGGCCGGGCCCGTTACCAGCGGGCCGCCGCCGTGCCCGACGCGCGGCCGGGCAGCCGTAACGGTTACTGCGACTTGACGATCAAGACCACGGCGGGGCCGGTGACGGTGGCGCGGCCGAAGCTGCGCGGAACGACCGAGGCGTTCGCCAGTCAGTTGTTCGGCAAGTCCGTGACCAAGAGCAACGCGTTGGAAGCATTAGTGATCGCCGGCTTCGTGCGCGGACTGTCCGTGCGCGATGTGGAGAACACGCTGGCCGACGCGCTGGGCGCCGAGGCCGCCTTGTCGAAGTCGACGGTGTCGCGGGTCTGCCAGGCGATCGCTGGCGAGTTCGGCGCCTGGTCCCAACGGCGCCTGGACGAGTTGGAGCTGGACTACCTGTTCCTGGACGCCTCGATGTTCAAGATGCATCCTGGCGCCCGCGCCGAACCGGTGCTGGCCGCGTGGGACATCACCACCGAAGGCGCGCCGGTGTTCGTCGCCCTGGCCGCCGGCGGATCGGAGTCGACCGACGCGTGGGGCGACTTCCTCGACGAGCTCATCGGCCGCGGGCTGCGCCCACCGCTGCTGGTGATCAGCGACGGCGCCGCCGGGCTGATCAACGCCTGCGAGTCCTCGCTGCCGCGCAGCCTGCGCCAGCGTTGTCTCATTCATCGGTGTCGCAACTATCTCGCGAAGGTGCCCGCCGAAGCACAGGACGAGCTGCGTGATGCGTACTGGGCGATCTTCGACACCGACGACCTGCTCGCTGCCGGCATGCAGCCCGGACCGGAACTGGTCGCCGCCGTGCAGCGCCGCATCGACGCCTCCGCCGAGCAGCACGGCCGCGCGTTTCCGTCGGCGGTCAAGTGTCTGCTCACCGACCGCGCGCAGCTGACCAGCTACCTGCGCTTCCCGGTCGAGCACCACCGCCGAATCCGGCACTCTAACTTCATCGAACGCACCTTCGGCGAGACCCGCCGCCGGGTCAAGGTGATCGGCCGGCTGCCCGGTGAAGCGTCCTGCCTCAACCTGGTCTGGGCCGTCCTCGACCGCGCCTCCCGAGGCTGGCGCGGCATGACCATGACCCCGGCCGGCACCCGGCTGCTCGCCGACCTACGCCACCAACTGCTCGACCCACCCACCCAAATCCGCCAACCCAAGATCAACACCGAAGACGCGTCACCGGAAAGTGTCGGAGCCGTCGCCTAACATGACCGCCGAGGAACCGAGTCAGTCGCCATTTACACCGGCGCTGGGACGCAACCTCGGGATCGATTCCCGCACACACCAAGATCAGAAGTGTCGAGGGTCCCGCTACTCAGGGACCTTCGTCCCTGACCTGGCATCCCCGCGTGCACGAGAGACTTGTCGCATGACACTCCCTGTGCGTGCCAGCCACTGGCCCTTCCCGAAGGTGGGTGGGTGAGGTGCAGCGTCACCTGAGTGAGCTGTCGCGGGAAGAATCGCTGGAGCTGCTCGGCAGCGTGTCGCTGGGCCGCATCGTCTTCACCCTGCGGGCGCTTCCCGCGATCCGCCCGGTCAACCACCTCCTCGACGACGACGCGATCATCATCCGCAGCCACGAGGGCGCCGCGATCGTGCCCGCCGTGGCGGGCGCGCGGGGTGCCGTGGTCGCCTACGAGGCGGACGCCATCGACCCGCGCGAGCACCTCGGCTGGAGCGTCATCGTCACCGGCATGGCGCGACTCCTCCACGACACCGAGGAGGTCGCCCGCTACCAGGCGAGGCTGCGTCCCTGGGTGTCCACGCGGATGGACCACGTGATCCGGATCCACCCGGAGATCGTCACTGGCTTCCGCCTGGTCCGGCCGCCGGCGACCGGCTGATCTCGACGCGTCAGACCACCTGGCCGCCAGTCCCCGTTGCCTGGAACAGCGACGGGTCACCACGGGCGGGTCAGTGGGCAAGGGCGTCGAGCGCGGCGCGGAGGCGTTGGGCGGCCTCGGTTGCGATGGGGGTGAGGGCCTGTTCCCCGGTGGTCTCGACCATGACGTTCGGGTCGAGCGCCTCGACGATGGTGCCCGTCTCGTCGGTGCGGACCACGACGTTGCAGGGTAGCAGCAGGCCGATCTGTCGGTCGACCTCCAGTGCGCGGTGCGCCAGCGGCGGGTTGCACGCGCCCAGGATCAGGTACTCCTCCATCTCCTCGCCGAGCTTCTCGCGCAGGGTGGCCTGCACGTCGATCTCGGTCAACACCCCGAACCCTTGCTCCGTCAACGCTGCGCGGGTCCGTTCGACCGCCTCCTGGAAAGAAGCGTCGAGTCGGACGGTCAGTCCGATGTCCATGGCCTCACCTCCACCGATCATTATACCCATAGGGGTATAGTGACTGCGGGAATGTCGCTCCGCCGGTCGGCGTTGCACATACCCGATAGGGTATCGAGGTGAGGAGGTACAGGTGGCGACCGTCGAGCTGACCACGGAGAACTTCGACGACACCGTGCGCGGTCCGGGCATCGTGCTGGTGGACTTCTGGGCGGCGTGGTGCGGTCCGTGCCGGATGTTCGGTCCCGTCTTCGCGCGGGCGTCGGAGCAGCACACCGACCTCACGTTCGGCAAGGTGGACACCGAGGCGCAACCGGTGTTGGCGCGGGCGTACGGGATCAGCTCGATCCCGACGTTGATGGCGGTGCGCGACGGCGTGGTGCTCTACGCCGAGCCGGGCGCGCTTCCGGCGCCGATGCTGGAAGAGTTGATCGAGAAGGGCCGCGCGGTGGACATGGACCAGGTGCGCGGCGCGCTCCGGCAACAGGCGCAGGCGTCATGACGACCGGGCGGTGCTGCGGGCCCGTGGCGTACCCGAGGAGGTCCCGGTGGAACTGAGCGAGAATGTCATCGGCGACGTGCTGAAGAGGTTGCGGCGCGCGCACGGGCAGATCGGCGGCGTCATCGCGATGATCGAGTCCGGTCGCGACTGCAAGGACGTCCTCGTGCAGTTGGCGGCCGTCTCCCGCGCCCTCGACCGCGCCGGATTCAAGATCATCGCCAGCGGGTTGGCGCAGTGCGTCGCGGACGCGGAATCCGACGCGGAACGGGCGGCGGCGGACCGGGCCCGGCTGGAGAAGCTCTTCCTGGCCCTGGCCTGAGCCCGCGGACAAGGTCCTGGTCATCTGAGCCGCAGGTCGGGGACTTTGGACCCTGTGCGGGTGGGCGACCGGCGGACGACGATGAGAGAGCCTGCAGAGCAGGCGAGGGAGCTCGACTCGCGGTGGCCGTCGAGAGCGGTCGCTCTCGGTGCCGGCTGCGGGAACGGCTGAGAGGTCGAGAGGCCATGCCAGGCCACTCGGCGACCCCCATCACCTGATCCGGGTAATACCGGCGCAGGGAGACCTGTTCTGCAGGTCCCTTGTGCCCGTACCCGGCGCCTCGTCGAGCGGAGACGGGTATCGGCGGTTCGTCAGGGGCGGAGTCGGCGGAGGTGCTCGGTGTCGCCGAGCAGTGCCAGCCGGCGGTGGAGCACGGGGTTGTCGGCGGACTGGCTCGCGTGCGCTGCGATCGCCTTCCATTGGTGCACTCGGTCGACGGTGATGGTCCAGTCGATGTCCGCCTCGGACCGTCCGACAAACGACGTCCCGAGCTCGCTGTTGAGCCGGCCGGCGACGGCCTCCGGCACGGTCCAGCCGATCACCGGGACGCCCAGGACGTCGGCTGCGGTCAGGGCGGCACCGGTGGCCTGCCGGTGGTCGCGGTGCCCGGTCACGCCACCTGCGTCGAAGGCCAGCAGGTGGCTCGGGTGGTCCTGGTCGGCGACCTCCCGGACCCGTGCGGCCAGCGTCGGGACCGGCACGTCGGCCAGCCCCGTGTCGCGGTAGTCCAGCAGGTGGGTCCGCGTGACACCGAGGATGCGTGCCGCGTCGGCCAGCTCGGCGGCACGAACCGCGGCGAGGTCGCCCTCCCGGCCGCGCAGCGTGGACGCTTCCCCGTGGGTGAAGCACAGCACGAACACCTCCGCGCTGCCGGTCACCAGACGATCGATGACGGCGCCCAGCCCGAACGACTCGTCGTCGGGATGCGCGACGACAGCCAACACCCGGTGCACGTCGTCGAAGACGCCTCGCGCGGTCGTCATGTCGGTGCCTACCGCCCCGTATTGGGATCCAATACTGGCACTATACCCCCGGGGGTAGTCTCCAGACGGTGGTCGAGCCGGTCAGGCAGGGACTTTCCGCTCCGTAGCCGCTGCTCGGCCTGCCTGTCCGGCGGGCCTCGTCTGGTCCTCGGCGTGGAACTCATGGAACGCCGCGTACGCCCTGGGGCCGTAGACCGTGCCGGGGCCGCCGTCCATCAAGATGGCGACGCCGATGGCCTCCGCGGCGTCCTCGAGCGTGGCGCCCCGCAGGGCTGCGCCGCGCGCGTGGGCGGCGATGCATCCGTCGCCCCCCTCGCTCACCGCGATCGCGAGGGCGATGAGTTCCTTGGTCTTGGCATCCAACGCGCCCGGCCTCAGGGCGGCGTCGTGCAGCCGCGCGAAACCCGCATACACCGCGGGTATCGCGTGCCGTAGATCACGTGCGGGCGTACGCAGCTCGTCCTCGACTGCCTTGCCGTCACCCATTGGTCGCCCTTCAGGTGGGGGAGGAACCACGCTGTCGAGGCTCGGCACCGTCGACCGCCGGGGCCGTCGACGGGCCGAGGGCCGAGGTGCAGTGTTCGTCTGTGCTGGGCTCCTCGGCCGCGCAGCCGTCACCGACAGCGGGCTCCGCTTCGCCCGTGCGGGCGTCGGATGCGGCGCCATCGCGCGTCCGGAGGAACGCGCGGACGCTCTCGTCGCATTGGGTCATCGTCCCCTCCTCCTATCGGCTGCTTCCAGGACACTCCTCATCCCCGTCCGGCGGGTAGGGACCAACGGCCTCGAACGGCCGGATCGTTCGGCCCCCGAACTCAGCCGCTCCTGTCGAGGAGCACGTCGTGCAACGAGCGGCGGCCGGTCCGTTCCACCCCGGACGCGGGGTAGCCGACGCGCAGCACCGCCTGCGGGTGGCCGGGCAGGTCGAGTCCGTCGGTGAGGTCGGCCCGGCATCGGGGCACCTCGAGGATCTGGGTGAACATGGACGCCACCAGGCCGTGGAGCGTCGCCTGGAGCAGGACGGCATGCAGGGCACGCCCCGCGGACAACCAGTCGACGACGGTGTCACAGATGGTGCCGAGGATCAGCATTCGGTCGTGCCCAAACGCGTGGTCGTCGACGGCCGGGTGGTTCACCAGTGCCCAGGACAGGCCGTTGACCGGGTAGCGGTTCTCGCCCATCACCGCAGGGGGTATGCCCTCGCGGCGGCCGCGGTACGTCCAGAGCGCAAGTTCCGCCCGGTAGTCCGGGTCGTCGAGGAACGTGCTGATGGCTTGCGTGGCCAGGTCCGCCACCAGTTCTCGTTCCGGGCTGCCGGGCCGCACCTCACGGACCCAGCCGCCGTGGCCGCGGCCGGCCTCCTCGAGTTCTGCCACGAGGTCGCTCGGCACGGTTCGGGTGGCGAACCGGCGCCGGTACATCGACCGGCGGTGCAGCGCACCGTACCGCTGTCGTTCCTCGGCGCTGGCCGGGCGGGCCGCGCCACGCCGCACCGTCGCCAGCCGGCTCGCATCCGACGGATCGGGCAGCACCCTCACCTGTGGCTGGTAGCCGAGATGAGCCATGCCCAGGCACAACCCCTCCAGGGCCGCACCGCACGAGATCGCCCGTTCCCGCCCGACCGGATCCGCTACCGGCAACGCGCGGTCGGGGTCCAGGTACAGGTCGATGCGATCAGATCGCACGGCGAACAGCCACGGCTGGATGTTGTGCACCGACGGGGCCGCGACCGCGGCGCGCAGCAGCATCACCGTGTCGACGCGCTTGAAGGACAGGCCAGACGCGGGCCTGCCCGAATCGCGCTGCGGCGCCGCCATCGTCTCCTCCGGAGCCCCTCCCGATGTAGACCACTGTAGAGGCGGGCACCTCCCCGGCCGCAGGGACGAAGGTCGGGGTGGTGGCAGGTCGAACGACCCGAACACCGTGGAGGTTGCGTGCGAGAGAAGCGGACCTTCGACCCTGGCGGGGAGCAGAGGCTGGCGGCCATGGTGGAATCCGGCCCGCGGGGTGGGCGAGGGAGCCGTAGCTGGCTCAGAGGCCGGAGAGTCGCAGGGCTCGAAGGCGACCTCCACGACCGGATCCGGGTAATGCCGGCGAAGGGACATCACCTCGCGGGCCCTGCTTTGTGGCGGAACAACGTGCGGTCATTCCCTGGCCAGGTCTTTGAGTCAGTGGCTTCCGGTCCTTCGCTGTGTCGGCCCGTTCGGCCGCCGAGAGCCCGGTAGGAGTCGTTTTGCAGTCGCGATCAGACATGCACGATGGTCAGGTGCGGGTCTACTGCTGCAATGTCGCCATCGTCGGAGGTGAGTACGGCGTGGCCTTGTTCGGCCGCGACCAGCGCTACGTGCACATCCGCGATGTCGCTGTGCGAAGTCTGCCCGATCGTGACGCCGATCTGCCTGGCCCGGTCGTCGGTGAGGTCGTCGATGATCACGGTTTCCACCCCGGCACGGCCTGCTTTGATCAGTCGTGCGCAGTTGGCTTGCTTGCCGCTTCCGCCACGCCAGATCTGGGCGATGACGGTCTGCGGGATGGAGAGCGCCAAGCCGCCGGTGAGAGCACGGAACAGTATCGACGCCATGAATGTGTCGCGGCGCTCGAGCGCGATGAACGCTCCGGCGTCGAGGGTGTACCCCCTCACGCGGCCTGGCCGTCCTTGGCCTTCCGGGCAAGATGGTCTCTATACGCGGCGGCGGCAGCCCGCTCGGTTGCCTCGACCCGGGCCATCGTCTCCTCGTCGAGCCGACTGGCATCGCCAGCCAGGTCTTGGACGACCGTCTCCAGCTCCGCGTAGCCGCGTAGCGCGCCGAGCCCGGCTGCGATGAGCGCGGACACCGACTCGGCGCGCCCCTCCTCGACCTCGCGAGTGGCCCACTCGTACAGGTCATCGCGGAGCGACACTCCGATCTTCGTGGTCATGAGCCCAGCCTACCCGACGGTCAGACCGTAGTCATACTCAGTCGTGTGACTGCTGTTGCGGGCGACCCCCTACCCTGAGCCGTTCTTACTCCCGCGGGCGGGACTCTCGCCGGTGCCAGCGCCCGCTCCGGCCGTGACCTTCATCCGGCGGCGTTCCTCCGCGGTCGGGATCAGCCCGGCCGGGGCGACGATGCGGGACTCGGCGAAGGCCGCTTCCGTGGTGGCCAGTGGCTCGCGGGCGCGGATCGCCGTGATCCAGATGCGCGCCGCGTCCGCGATGACGACGATGACCAGGACGGCGAACAGCGCGGCGAGGATGCCGTCGACGGTCGAGTTGGTGACGATGCTGCGCATGTCACCGATGGACTTCGCCGGTGCCAGCACCTGGCCCTGGTCCAGTGCGTGGGCGTAGCGGGCGCGTTGCGTGAAGAAGCCCAGCTTGGGATCGCCGGAGAACACCTTCTGCCAGCTCGCCGTCAACGTGACCACGGCGACCCACGCGAGTGGAACACCGGTCGCCCACGCCCACTTGAGCCGGCCGTTCTTGATCAGCAGCGTGGTGGCGACGGTCAACGCGACCGCACCGAGCAACTGGTTGGCGATGCCGAACAACGGGAACAGCTGGTTGATGCCGCCGAGCGGGTTGGTGACGCCCTGGTAGAGGAAGTAGCCCCAGGCCGCGACGACGACCGCGCTGCTCGCGGCGAGTCCGGGCCACCAGCTCACCCGGGACAGCGGCTTCCACAGGTTGCCGAGGGTGTCCTGCAACATGAACCGCCCGACCCTGGTGCCGGCGTCGACCGTGGTGAGAATGAACAGCGCCTCGAACATGATCGCGAAGTGATACCAGAACGCCTTCAACGCGGTGCCGCCGGCCACCCTGGAGAAGATCTCCGACATGCCGACCGCCAGCGTCGGCGCGCCGCCGGTTCGGGCGATCAGCGTCTTCTCCTGCACGGCGCTGGCCGCGGCCTGCAGCTGGTCGGGGGTGATGGTAAAGCCGAGACCGCTGACCGCCTGGGCCGCCGACTGCGCGGTGCCGCCGGCGACACCGGCGGGCGCGTTCATCGCGAAGTACAGGCCGGGTGAGAGCAGGGAGGCCGCGATCATCGCCATGATCGCCACGAACGACTCCATCAGCATCCCGCCGTAGCCGATCATTCTCACCTGTGCCTCCTTCTGGATCATCTTCGGCGTCGTCCCGGACGAGATCAGCGAGTGCCAGCCGGACAGGGCCCCGCAGGCGATGGTGATGAACACGAACGGGAACAGCGAGCCGGCGAACACGGGCCCGTGGCCGTTGAACGCGAAGTCGGTGAACGCGGTG
The DNA here is from genome assembly GCA_009379955.1 of Streptosporangiales bacterium. Lineage (NCBI taxonomy): Bacteria > Bacillati > Actinomycetota > Actinomycetes > Streptosporangiales > Streptosporangiales bacterium. The sequence continues at coordinate 16,024 of WHST01000135.1, forward strand.
TTCTTCATGGCCGGCAAGGGTGACCGCGACGCCGAGCGCGAGCAGCGATCACTCCGACCTTCATGAACGTCGACAGGTAGTCGCGCGGCGCGAGCAGCATCCACACCGGCAGCAACGCCGCCGCGAAGCCGTACACCACCAGGCTCACCGTCAGCGCCTGCGGGTTCAACGTGAACACGCCCGCAAGACTCGAGTTCTGCACCCAGCCGCCCGCGACGATGGCGAGCAGCAGCAGCGCCACACCGATGACCGTGACCTCGACGACCTTGCCGGGCCGCAGCCACCGCAGGTAGAAGCCTATGAACAGGGCGATCAGGATGGTCATGGCGAGGGAGAACGTCCCCCACGGCGATGCGGCCAGCGCGTTGACGACGACCAACGCGAGCACGCCGAGGACGATGAGCATGATCAGGAAGACGGCGATCAGGGCGGCGGCGCCGCCGATCGGCCCGATCTCGTCGCGCGCCATCTGCCCCAGGCTCCTGCCGTTGCGCCGCATCGAGAAGAACAGCCGGTCGGCACCACCTCGTCTGCCGTCTACTACGATACCTAATACTATTTATCATAGTAGTTGGAGTTGGGCTGGGTCAGGCGCGCTGCCGGAGTGCCTCGCGACGACGCGACAGTCCGCTCGATGACGCGGAGTGACGCCTCGCGGGCGCACCCAGGAGCAGTGCCACGACCGCCAGGGTCACGACGGGCCAATCGCCGGTGCGCGTGTAAGGGGTGCGTCGGGTCGGCGTCGGCGGTGACCTGGGCGGAGGTCTGTTCGCCGAGCTGGACGTACTGTGGTTCCCCCGAAATCGTGGAGGGTTCCTTATGCCGCTTCCCGGTCGGGGACGGCGTTCTCGTAGTTGATCGGGCTCATCATGCCTGCGGCGGTGTGCCGTCGGTCGTGGTTGTAGAAGCCGTAGCACCAGTCCAGCA
>WHST01000136.1 GCA_009379955.1 Streptosporangiales bacterium
TGAGATGAAGCGCCATGCCCTCGAGAAAGCAAACAGCGCAACAAGCCAGAGCCCTCTTCCGGCCCCGTTGTGGCACGACCGCGAGGACATCATCCAGCGCCTGTGCGGACTCAAGGAGTGACACCGGATTATCCCGACAGGCGACAGGCGCGAGCGCACGTCATCCCAGGTCACAGGCCCATCACGCGCGCAAAGAGGCGGGTATCGGAATAACCCGGGAGTCGGAGTAATACCAATAGGTGTCGGACGGAGCGACGTGACCGAGGTAGCCGGACAGGGTCGCGAGGTGGCCGTCGATGCTCGCTCCTTGCCGCTGCCAGTTGATGAGCGTGCGGACGGCGAAACAATGCCGGAGATCGTGCACACGTGGATGTGTCGTCGCGGTGCGAAGTCCGAGCGCGGTGGTGATCTGGCGGAAGGTCTTGCCGACACCGGAGCGATCAAGTGCGGTGCCGACGCTGGTGCAGAAGAACGCCTCTGCACGCGGTTGTCGGCACAGTCGGTCACGTGTGGCTGCATAGACCGACAGCGCCGCGGTGCTGCTCTCGTGCAGCGGCACGAACCGAGTGCGGTCGAACTTCGCGTGTCGGATCGTGATTATTCCGGAGTTGAGATCGACGTCGCCGCGAGCAAGACCGATCGCCTCACCGATGCGCATGCCGGACACCGCGAGCAGGCCGAACAATGCCTCGTGAGTCGCCGCGCGAAGCGGCGGGGCGAGCCCTCGCGCGGCCACGAGCACCCGCTCGATGTCGCTGTCGGAGAACAGGTAGGGAGACAGTCTGCGCCGGGTCGTGGGGAAGATCCCCGACGGCGGCACCTCGGTGGCAGGGTCCATCGTCACCAGATAGACGGCGAAGCGGCGCACGACGCCCAGACGCTTGGCCCACTGGTTGGGAGAGGCCGCGACCGGCAGCTTCGCCCAAGCGATCGCCAGCTCGCCGGTGACGTGTTCTTGGCCGGCGGCTTCGATGTAGGCCACGAACTGCGCAAGCAGCTGCTCCTCGCGTTCGAGTTTGAAGCCGAGCGAGCGCCGCAGCGCCAGATACTCTGCGACGTGTCGGCCAAGGGCGCTCATCTCGCACCTCCCGGCCACGGCGCGGCGAGCCGCCGCAGCGTGTCCAGGTCCACCCGGGCGTAGATCCCGGTCGACTGCAGGTTCTTGTGTCGCAGCACCTGGCCGATCTCGACCAGAGGCACCTCGGCGCGCACCATCTCGCAGGCCAGCGTGTGACGTAGCCGGTGCGGGCCGACCTCGGGGATTCCGGCGCGGCGGCAGGCCCGACGCACGGTCGAGCCAACCGTGCCGGTCGCGATCGGCTCGAACGGCGCTCTGGCCCGCAAGAACACCTCCCGCCGGTCACTTCTGGGTCGTCCGCGTCGCAGATAGACAGCGATCGCCTCGCCCACCTCGACGGGCATGGGCAGCCGGTCCAGCCGCGCACCCTTGCCGCGCACGACGAGGTCCCCGGCGCGCCAGTCCAGGTCGTCAAGACGCAGCCGTGCCACCTCACCGGCACGAAGACCCAGGCGAAGCAGCACGACCAGCATCGCGTAATCCCGTCGCCCCAGCGCCGTTCTCCGATCGCAGGATGAAAGCAGCAGGTGAGCCTGAGCGGGCTCGATCCCTCGAGGCAGGCACACCCGTCGTCGCCCGGTCACGGCCAGGGCCGCACCGGACAGGTCAACGGCGATGATCCCCTCGGTGAAGCAGAACCGAAGTAACGCGCGCAGCCCTGCCCGGAAGTTCTGGGCCGCAGCAACCGACACCGCCTCGGCGACGCGGCGCAGAGCCGCGGTCACATCAGCGGCCGCAACCTCCCCCAAGGCGGTGCCCGGCGGTAGCCCGTCGAAGAACTTTCGGGCGTGGTCGACGTAGCCGCGCACGGTGCCCGACGCGAGCCCACGCTCGACCAGGAGATAACGCTCGAAGGAACACAGCAGCGTCTCGGTCGGCGACAGTGCTGGCGCCTGCTCCCCGCGCAACAACGCACCCGGCACCTCAAGCAGGCACCACAATCCGGGCCGTGACCACTGGGAGCGGTGCCTGCCCCCAGCACGCTGGAAAGCCAAAAACTCATCGACCCGATCACGGTCGAGCCGCTCGGCGCCGAGTTCCCGATCCTCGAGCCAACCGCTGAAGCGAGCCACCTGCCGCAGCAGGTTCACCGCCGATCGTGGCGTGTAGCCGCGCCGGCGAAGCTCCAGACGATACGCCTGCACGAACAGGGCCAACGGCCCCGTCACCACAACCCCGCTCAGTCTGCTTGCTGCCCTCGGCATCGTTGCCTCCCTCTCGAAGAAGAAGGCAACGATCCCTCCGATCACACTACGGTGTTATGCCGACACTTTCCCGGCACCCACCCCAGGTGACCAGCACGTCCTCAGAAACATCGGCATAACGCGAACGTCGGCATAATCATGGAAGTGGAACGCCTGCGGCAGACCGACCAGCGCCACCCGCTCGACCCACCGGATCGACTTCCGCCAGTTCGCCCGCTTCAAGCCCGCACCCTTCGGGCCTACCCGATCCTGAGAGCCACGGCAACCACGCTCCCCAGCCGGCCACGAGCGCCAGTCACAGGCCACACGACACGGCACCACGGCATGTACCGGTGGAACCCCTCACCCGATGCCAGGGAGTGTGCGCCGAGCCACCGTCGGCGTCCAGGGGCACCAAGATCTTTTCGGCCGCCACCTCGCCTGTCCGGCGGACCGTTCCACTCGCGCGAGGACTCCCGGAGCCGAAAACATCTTGCCGCTGATCCCTGGACCCCGCCGCCGTCTCGGCTACGTTCGGCATCTACTGGGTGAGGGGGAGGAATGGCGAGCCCTGCCCTGTCGCTGTGAACAGCTCGACCTTGCTCCGGGGCATGCTGCCACTCCCTCAGGCAAGCAGCAAAGGAATCACGCTCAACGCCTCGTCTCGTACCTGGTCAGGACCACGCCGCCGGGAAACGTCCGCGTCTCCACCAGGTTCAGGTTCACCCAGCTATCCAGCGCGGTGAAGAACGGTGTGCCGCCGCCCACCAGCACCGGATGGGTCACGATCGCGTACTCGTCGATCAGCCCGGCCCGCATAGCCGCCCCAGCGAGCGCTGCGCCACCGACCCTCATCGGCTCGCCGTCCTCGGCCTTGAGCCGGGTGATCTCCGCGACCGCGTTGCCGGTGACCAGGCGAGTGTTCCAGTCGACCTTGTCGACCGTCGAGGAGAACACCACCTTCGGCGTATCCCGCCAGTTCCGCGCAAACTCGATCTGCGCCGGGGTGGCGCCCGGCTGCTGGTCGCCGGTCGGCCAGTAGGAACTCATGGTCTCCCACAGCTTGCGCCCGTACATCAACAGGCCGATCGCCAGCTCCTGGTCGAGCCACCACTGAAACAGCTCGTCGCTCGGCCCGCTCCAGCCGAGGTCGTCGCCGGGCGCCGCGACGTAGCCGTCCAGGGTCAGGTTCATGCCGTAGACCAGTTTCCGCATGGCACCATGCCTTTCTGTCAGTCGGTTTCGGGAGTCTAGACCGGCTCGGTGTAGACAACTGATCAATGCGCGATCTGAGTTCGCCGGTGGTCTTTCGTACTCGGGGCGCAACGTCGCCCACTCGGCCGACCAGGGCAACCCGTCTAATCTCGACCTCGCCCGCACACAGCAAGCAGCGCACCCACTCCACACGCGAACAGACGGCTCAGCCCGGTAGACGCCGTGCAATTGACGTGCAATTAGCTGAGGTCAGCGACGGTCAATCGAGGGCTGAAACAGTCCGCCGATCGTGCTCAGATGGGCCGGCTCCTGGCCCTCGCTCAATGCTTCCAAGCTGGTGATGCGGGTTCGATTCCCTTCACCCGCTCCAAGATCAAGGGGCCCTGATCAGCAACAACGCCAGCCAGGACCCTCTCTTATTGAAGCCATCTTCACCTGTGTGGGCACCGGGCCACAGCCGGGCCACGTTCCCGTCAGCCCGCTCGCTTGCGTGCCCCGGCATTACGCGTCGTCTGGCTCATCACGCCGGGGCGACGTGACACAACTGGACTGTCAGACCTCGCCCGTACGTTGGCGAGCATGAAACCACAAGCCAACGCCCTTGCGCTGATCGTCTCCGACATCGCGGCATCGGTCGACTTCTATCGGCGGCTCGGCCTCGACTTCGGAGACGCGACCGGCGACCACGTCGAGTGCGAGCTGATGCCGGGATTCAGGCTCATGCTCGACGACGCGACGATGGCCAAGTCGTTCTATCCGGACTGGACCAAGCCGAGCGGAGGTGCCCACACCGCGCTCGCATTCGAGTTCGGCACGCCATCCGACGTCGACGCGGCCTATCGAGAGCTGACGGATGCGGGATTCCGCAGTGCCCATGACCTGTTTGACGCCCCTTGGGGACACCGGTTCGCCACCGTGCGCGATCCCGACGGCAACAACGTCGACCTCTACGCCTTACTTCCCCGAGGCTGATCGGTGGTGTTACCCAGTGCAGCGTCGCTCGTCAGCGATCCCAATCGAGACCACAACGCGTGAGTCGATGTTCCGCATCACGACGTGCCGTGACTCCGCCCATCCTTCTCGCCGGGTTACTATCCGGCCCCCACTCCGTGCGTCAAGGGCGGCAGAGCCGTCGCTGACGCGATCGAGCAAGCTCGACCCTTGACCCACTACCCTCCGGCCTACGAGCGGCTCCTATGAGGAGGACGGGGAAAGTATGGGCGGCGATGGGCCACATACGGGCCACACGCCACGGCCAGGTCAGGGACAGCAACGGTCAACGACGGTCAGAACACCGAGGAGACCGACCCGAGCACAGTCCCGCACGGCTTGCGGCCGTCCTGACAGACATCCCATGCCGAATTTTGTCAAGCGGCGATGTTCGCGGTGTCGGCGCGATGGTGCTGCCAGGCTGTGTCCTCGTCGTAGAGGGCGCCGGTTTTGAGGCATCCGTGCAGGACGCCGACGAGGCGGTTCGCGAGCTGGCGTAGCGCGGCGTGGTGGCCGATCCCGCGGTCGCGCAGCGTGTCGTAGTAGGCGCGGGCGCCCGGGGATCCCGTGAGCGCGGCGTAGGCCTGCATGTGCAGTGCCGCGCCCAGCCGCCTGTTGGTGGCGTACCGGGCCAGCACCACCTTCTTGCGGCCCGAGGCCCTGGTGATGGGGCTCTGCCCGGAGTAGTTCTTGCGTGCCCGGGCGTCGGTGAAGCGAGTCTTGTCGTCGCCGAACTCGCCCATCACTCGAGAGGCGAGCACGACCCCGAGGCCCGGCTGGCTGAGGTAGATCTCAGCGGCCGGGTGGCGATCAAAATGCTCGCCCATCACCTCACCAAGCCCGGTGATCTGGGCGTTGAGCGCGGCGATGAGCCGCACCTGGCTGACGACGATCGTCGCGTACGCGCTGTCCAGGACCGGCGGCTGCCGCAGCGCCGGTGCCCGCAGAATCTCCTGCAGCGCCACGGCCTTGGTCTCGACGTGGTGGCGCCGCGCCGTGCGCAGCGCGGCAGTCAGCTGGCTGCGCGTCAGCTTCGCCGCCAGCGCCGGGCTCGGTGCCCGCTCCAACAAGATCAGCGAGTCACTGGCCGCCAGATCCTCGAAAGCTTCCAGCGCAGCAGGGAAGAACTCCCGCAGCGTCGAGCGCAGCCGCAGCACGTGCCGGGTCCGCTCCCAGATCGCGGTCTGGTGCGCACGCGCGAGCAGCTTCACCGCGTCGGCCAGCTCGCTGTCCCCAGCGATCGGGCGGTGGTGATCACGGTCCAGGCGCACGATCTCGGCGAGCACGTGCGCGTCACCGGCGCCGCTCTTGGCGCCCGAGGTGGAGTGCCGCTGCCGATATCGTGCCGCCGAGAGCGGGTTGATCGCGAACACCAAGTAGCCGGCCGCCCGCAGTGCTGTCACCCACGGCCCGCGGTCGGTCTCGATCCCGACCACCACCTGGCCCGTCACCTGCTCGGGCGGCAGCTCCGCCCAGGCGGCCGGGGCATGCTCGGCCACCAACGCGTGCAGCCGGGTGATGCCCTCCAACCCCTCCGGCAACCGGGCCTGGACCAGCCGGCGGCCGTCCTCGTCCACGACCTCGACGTCGTGGTGGTCCTCGGCCCAGTCGTCCCCAATGAACAGCACCCGCAGCAACTCCTTCGTGTCCGGCCAACAAGATCACAGCACCCGGGGACCCCTGCAACCTAATGATCAAGTGCTCACGCCGAGGCGGGCACGACATCCCATCAGCAGTCCAGTCACCGGCGAACCGGCAGGCGCACGGTCTGTCAGTAGGCCTCCGAAGCGGCCGGTTTCCGTGAGTGCTGACCTGCCGGCCGCTGCTGCGGCTGAGCCTCCCATATAGGTGGCCCGGCTGATCTCATTAGGTTCCGCGAGCGCTCGGTGCACCCGCCGGGTGCACGTCACTCCGCACAATGCCGTCCAACGGCTCTCAAGCCGATAGTTGCGGCCGACGACGACGTGCGCAGCAGGCAAACCCGCAGGTCACAATGCGGTTACCGAGCCGGTTCGATCCCCGTCACCCGCTCAACTGTCATCTGGCTTTGACCTGCAGGTTCTCCAACATCGCCTCTTTGGTTGCGGTGTCAGGGGTGCACCGTGAACCGTCCAATGGGCTTGCCCCTCGACAGGTAGTCGCTCAGCAGCCGCACCGCACGGGCACGGACCTCGGCAATCCCCTTGGGCATGGCGCACATCCTTCCAACTCAGAAAGATGCGGCATCAAACCTGGGGCGCTTCAAGCACCGCGACGGCGTCCTCGAGCTGGTCGTCGAGGGCGTTCTTGTAGCCGTGGAACGGATCGAGGGTGGCGCCCTTGATGCCGTCGCGGAAGGCCTGGTTGCGGGCCTGGAGCCACTCGGCGTAGGCAGCGCCGGACCGGCCGGGCACCAGGTCCAGCAGCCGCGCCCGGGTCTTGCCCTTGGCGTCGCGAGTCAGGTCGACCATCCCGGTCAGCTCCTTGGGCCACGCCCGCCGTCCTCGACAGGCTTGGTGGAGACGTGGTGCCACACGTGCTCGTCGACCCCGAGAGTGCCGACGCCCTCGGACCGAGCGGTGTATTGGCCGGAGATGGCCGGTCCACCAGCTGTGGGTCGGATCTGGCATCGTGACCAGAGCTGTAGTGGAAGGAGCCCGATGGACAGGCCCCCGGGTCGATCTGAGTCGTACGACGCGGCGGCGGCAGCCGAACTGCTCGCGTATTCATTCCCTGCCGACGACACCATCGCCGAGCGAACGCGGACCTGGCCTCGCGACCGTGTCTACGCCGTCGAGTCTGAGGGAGAACTCGCCTCCGTCATCCTCTGGCGGGTGGTTACCGTGCTCGACCACGGTAACCCGCTGTTGATGGCTCTGGCAGGGCCGGGTGCAACTGCCGCTACCGCGCGCGGTCGGCGTGTCTTGGCTGGATCTCAAACGGACTTCCTGGCTGCTATGCGCGATGCGGGATGTGTGCTGTCCGGACTGGAGACGCCCATTCCGAAGTGGCACCAGAACAATGGCTGGGGTATCTGTCTGTCGGTGGCCCGCTTTACCGGGGCGCCCGCCGATCTGGCGTGGCCATCGCGCACTGGTGCGGGGAGTGCGGTCAGGTTCGACCCACCTCACGAACTTGTGGCCTCCGTTTATGAGGACTGTGCCCGTGATCGGTTCGGGCTGCTGGAACGCTCCGCAGCGGACTGGGCCGATCTCCGCCGGGTCGGTCCAGGCGAGTTGCGACGCGACGTCGTGGGTGCTGTCGCCGAGGGCGGGGACCGCGGGTACGCCGTGTTGGTGCATCGGCTGGTGGGCGACGGTGCCGGTCTCGAGATCGAGGTTCGGGAGCTGTTTCACACGGGGCCGTCCGCTTTGGCGAGGCTGTTGTATTTCCTTGTCTCCCACAACAACGTCGCACGGCTTCGGTGGGACGCTCCTCCGGAGGTCGAGTTGTGGAGCGCGACCTCGCACGCCCGGACCTGGGAGCCGGTGCGGGCCCTGGACAAGCTGGTTCGAGTAGTCAATCTGGCTGGCTTGTCGCTGGCGACGAACGCGTTTCCCGGGACGGGGGTAATTCGGGTGATCGACAGCCAGGCGCCGTGGAACGACGGGCTGTGGCGGATCATTGGCGACGGCGAGCGGATCACGTTCACTTCTCTTGCTGCGGCACCGCCGACCTCAGCGGATCAAGCGGCCGGCGACGTTACCGTCCAGGCGTGCGCGCTGGCGCCTTTCCTACTCGGTGCCAGCAGCCCGTGGTGGCTCCGGGACTCCGGCCTACTGTCCGCACCCAATGAGCATGCCTTATCCCAGGTGTCGAGGCTTGTGGGAACGCGGCGCCCGCCGTACTGCCCGGATTCCTGGTGAACCGGCACCGAGCGCCCGACCGGCGATCAGTTTGGGACTGCGCCGTTGCGGGTTTCCGAGGCGATCTGGGCGAGGCACGATCTCAATCCGGTGAGGTATCCGTTGAGCGCGGCGACGTCGCGAGTACGCACGCTGCGCACGACCAGCACGAGCAGTTGACCGACATGCGACCAGCCCCACGCCAGCGTGCCGAAGGTCCCTGGCCGTTTGTGTCGCCAGCGGAAGTAGGACAGGACATGCCCGTGCAGCACAGCGACTGCGCGGGGGTCCTCGGGGGCGGTGGACGGTTCGTCCAGGATGTCGGCGAGAGCGTGTGGTACGGACAGTAGTTGCCCGTGTTGCCGGGCTCGCGCGCCGAAGTCGAGATCTTCCCCCAGCACGTAGCCGTCGATGGTTTCGTCCAGCAGAACGACGCTGGTCAGGCTGCGACGCAGCAGAGTGCAGCACAGGTGTGTGACGCCGACGCTTTCGGTGGCTCGTGGCACGAGTCGGATCACGGAGTGTCCGGACCACCGCAGTCGTGACGTTCCGTGGAACGGATTGTGGTAGCCAAGCCCGAGGAGTCGATAGGTGAGGTTGGTGGCCGTCGGCAGGACCGGGTCGCCGACCAGGTTCGCCGCCGCGAGCACGGCTGACGGCCGCTGCCGCAACGCGTGGCGCAGGGCGTCGGGCGTGCCGGGTCGGACCCGGATGTCGTCGTCGACCAGGAGCACGTACGGCGTGGCTGCCAGTTGGAGGCCGCGATTGCGTTGGGCCGAACTGGAACGGGGTGCCCACACGTAACGCAGCCCAGTGGGCAGGCCTTGCGGCGCCCCGACACCCTCGGGCAACACGACGATGATCTCCTCCGGCGGGAAAGGCTGATGTCGAAGAGACGTTATGGTGGCAGCCAGGGTCGGCCGCTGCCCCAGCGTCGGGACGACGGCTGTGTAGCTTTCCAAGTCGTCAACTGGTGGCGCACTGCTCATCGTCGGACATTAGCGGAATCAGGAGGACGTCGTGGCGGTATGGCAGTTCGTCTATGGACGGCGCTTCGCCTTCGCGCCGCCGGACTACGAATCGCCCGGGCTGGGCGGTTCGGAGGGCTCGTTGGTAGTGCTGACCCGCGCGCTCGCGCGTGCCGGTGAGCAGGTCACTGTCTACGCGAACACCTCCGAACCGGGCGAATACGACGGGGTGCGGTGGATGCCACTGCCCGAGCTCGTGCGGGCGCCACGGCCTGACGTGCGGGTCGCGGTGCGCTACGAGGAGTCTGTCCTGGTCGCGCCAGGCGCTCGCAACATCTTCTGGATGCTGGACAACCAGCCGGCGAACGCAGCGGCGTTCCGCCCGCAGGCGGGTGCGTCCGCGCCGGTCGTGGCCGCCAGCGCTGCCATGGTTCGACTGCTGCGCACGGTCGGCGTTCAGGACTCCGTCACCATCGACCACCCGGTCGACTTGGAGGAATTCTCCCTGGCCGAGCCCGGTGTGGTGCGACGACCTGTCTGTCTCTTCTCGAGCATTCCGGACCGCGGGCTGGACGTAGCCTTGGCCATCTGGCCGCACCTGCGCGAGCGGGTTCCCAACGCCGAGCTGCACATCACCAGCGGGTACCGCCTGTGGGGTTTCGCCAGGCACGAGGCGCGCGAGCTGGAGAGCCGTTTCGCCCATACCCCCTCGGAAGCGGCGGGTGTCTTCGTGCACGGCGTAGTCGATCGATCCGCGCTGCGCACCCTCCAGCGCGCTGCTCGCGTGGTGCTCTATCCGTGCCGAGAGGAGGAAATGTACTGCCTCGCCGTGGCCGAAGCAGCGGCGGCAGGGACCCCAACGGTGACCACGAACGCCTACGCGCTCAGCGAACGAGTCGTCGACGGCGTCTCCGGCTACCTCATCGACGGGTCCATCGACTCGCCGCGAGTTCAGGCGGCCTTCACTCGACTGACCGCGGACCTGCTGACCGACGACGACCTGTGGGTGAAACAGTCCCTGGCCGCGCGGGACAAAGCCGGTGAGGCCGATTCCGCAAGAGTCGCCAAACAGTGGCGCGAACTCGCTCTCGGTCGTTGACACCGCGCCTCCGGAGTCTTCGGCCCGTCGGGGACCGTCACGACTCGGGCTGCTCCGGTGGCGCGGGACAGCGCCGAGGACCTCGAAGTCGTGCGTGCTGAGGCGTACGTCAGCGGCCATCAGGCTCTCGACGACTTCCTCTACGGACATTGCACCGACGGTGGCACCAGCCACCACCCCCTGCGTCAACGCCCAGGCCAGTGCAACGGTGGCCGGAGGCATGTGCATGGCGGCTGCGACGCGGGCGACGGACTGCCACGCCCGACGATTCCCCGGGGTGTCGAATGGGTCTGCTCCCGTTGTGGGTAGCGGCTTCGCGAACCACCCGCGTGCTTGGGCCGCCCACGCCAGCAAGGTCGCTTGCGACCGGCGAACGAGGTCGTCCAGCTCGTCGGTCAGGTACCGTGTGTTAGGCCACAGCGGTCGAGCCGGCACTGCCAGGGAGTACTGATAGCTCAGGATCGGGGTATCACCGGCCACAACTGCGTGGTCGACGAATTCCCGGGCTCGCGCGGCGTTCAAGTTGCTGATGCCGTACCGACGGATAACGCCCTCGTCGACCAATTCCCGCATCGTTTGAAACAGCGCAGCCACGGGCTGTTCGGGGTCGTCCCGGTGCAGCAGCACCACGTCGAGGGTCCCCACCGCGAGTCGCTGCCGGGAGCGCCGGGCTTGATCTCGCAGCGCGGCAGGGGACATGTCGATGGTCCCGTCGTCGGCTGGGTGGCCGATCTTGGTGATGATCGCCGGCCTCGAACCGGACTGTGCAGAGCACCACCTGCCGATGGCGGCCTCGGCTCGGCCCTGCGCGTAGCTGTGCGCTGTTTCCACGACGGTGCCACCTCGCTCGACGAAAGCGTTCAGACGCCGCGTGGTCATCGCGAACGGCTCCTCACCGAACGGTCCGCCGAGGATGATCGGGCACGCGCGCAGGGCCTGCTCGAAGTCAGCGGGGCAGGGACGCGCTGATGACAAACGAATCATCTCCTCCGGCGTCGAACTTGTAGGGTTCGCCGCCACGACCGAGGTCGATGGCGTGACAGGCTTGGTGAACCGGGTGTCCCACGGCATGGTCGAGCAGGGTTCGCCCCGGGCTGTAGCGGGCCAGTTCGGGGGCATAGGTCCGGAAGTAGAGGACCGGACGCTCCGGAGGGCCGATGTACAGATCCTCGGCGACGATCCAGTCGCGTATCCGCAGGGCGAGGATCCTGGCGCAGTCCTTGGCCGCCAGCTCCAGCACGAGACGGGTGAACCGCTCGCCGAATTCGGGTCGCTTCTGAAAGAAAGGAAAATCGTCCCACCGACCAGTCTCAACCAGTCGCGTCGCGCGACGTGCCAGGAACTCTGCGACCAGCGTTTGGGTGAGGTTATTCCCGCCGATCAGGGCGACATCAGCCTCGGGGAAACTGCGGGAGAACCGTCGGACGCGGCGATCAGCCGCGGCAACACGGCGGCGCGCATCTAACAGAGGGCAGGCCTCCGGCTCGACGTGCCATCCTGCGTCGCGCATGGCCTGAATCACTCGCCCGGTCGCGGGGTCGTCGCCGGACAGACCTTCCATGAGGACCTCGTACCCGAGGCTGGCCAGGGTGGTCACGATCTGGGCGGCGTCGTTACGGTCGAGTGTGGCGCCTGAGCCGAGGACGCTGTGCCGATCGGCCAGAGGCTCCCCGCACGACCGGAGGGTTACCTGGCCGGCTTCACGGGTAAGGCTGAGCGGCACCAGCCAGCCGGCACGTCCTTCCGGAGCGAGCGCCAGTGCTTGTTCGGCATCGCCGAAGCTGTGCCACCACGCTGAGTACCACGGCGTGCTGTCGAACACTGGTCGGTCTGCCTTATGGGCGGCCGCCTCGATCGAGGCGCGGGCGGCCGTGCCCTCCAGCACTCTCACTCGTGTCATCGGTGCACCGTCGGGGATTCCAGGACGGCGTCGTACACGAGCACCGTGTCTATGGCCATCTGCTCTGCGGTCCCACGCCGCAACGCCTCCGCAGACGTGTGCGACAAGGACATCCGCAGCTGTTGGTCGTCAACCAAAGCCTCGATTGCCGCCGTCAGCGAGTGCACGTCGCCAGGTTCGGTGAGCAACCCGTTTACCCCGTCCTCGATCAGCCGCGGAACGGCGCCGACGGCTGTCGCGACGACCGGCAGGCCGATCTGGTTCGCCTCAAGCACGACCCGGCTCGTCCCCTCGGTGTCTGAGGGCAGAACGAGAACGTCCAGCGCGGCGAAGACTCGCTGGACATCCCGCCGGCACCCAGTCAGGTGCAGGACCTTCGCCGCGCGGCTTTGGCGCGCGCGGGCAGCAATCTCCTGATGCAACGGGCCACCACCGGCCATCACGAAGCGGACTTGGGAATATCGCGCGGCGACCCGATCGGCCATGTCCAGGAACAGGTCAGGACGTTTCTCGCGGGAGAAGCGACCGATGTACCCGACCAGGACCGCGTCGTCGTGATCCGGGGCTTCTGGGCTCGGAGCACCGAACTCTTTCCGTATCCGCTCTCGTTCGACGGCATCGACGGGTTGGAAATGACGCACACCGTTCTGTATGTAGGCGACATCGCGGTTCAGTTGACCGCCCAGATTGGTTACGTCCGAGACGACCACGACGCGGTCAGCCTGACGCAAGCAGAGCCGCCCGAAAACGTTGAGCAGCTGATGGCGAAGGTCCGGTGCGATCAAGCCGTGACAGGTCGCGATCCAAGCAACGTCACGCCACGGACCCCAGGTTGACCGGGCTGCGGCGGTCAGATAGTCGGCTTCGTAGCCATGCGAATGAACGACCACCGGCACGCCGCGCATCACCGCGAGGGATTCGCGTAGCTGTCTGCGCGCGGTCCGGATCCTGATGGTCCGGACGTTGACCTTGCGTTCCTCGGCGAAGGCCATGAAGTGCTCGGGGGCACCGATGCTCGCCACCTCCACGCGCATCCCGAGGTTCTGTTGCGCTTCGGCGAGATCGAGGACGTGCAGGTCGGCGCCGCCGATAGAGTCTCCGACCTCGGGGCAGATGACGTGAATCACTGACCTGGGCGAAGCAGTAACTCTGTTTTCCTGCTCTTCGTTCATCCCCGCCACCAGATCTCAACCGGTGCCTGCTTGCCCCGGGCTTGGCCGTGCTCTAGCAGCGCAGACCAGCCACTTTCCTGCTGTGGCCACAACATGTCGAGCTGCGATGTGTAGCACTGCACGGCCGTAGCCTTAGCGCGCCAGTCGATCTGATCCGGTGCGGACAGGATGGTGGTCGGCGAGTCCGTTGCGGCGATCGGATCGGTGCCGCAGGCGTAGGGCAGGTCCTCCCACCGCAGGATGGGGATGTGCCGGCCCGCCCCGATCTTGGTGACTGCACGCGTGGTGAGGCGGTGATCGATGTGCCCGCCGATGCCGGCACAGGTCAGCAGCCCGCCTACGGATCCACGTCCAGCTACGGAGTCGACGATTTCGCGGACCAGATCGAGGCTCAAGGACTCGACGTCAGGCTCTGCGGGCGGGTTGTCGTCGAACATCGCCCGATCGTGCCGACACTGCCAACCACCGGACTGATCTCGACGATAGATCGCATCACGCAGATCCAGGTGCAGAGGCTGACAACCCAGCGCGGTCAGCGCTCGGCGATCCTCCTCACGCCGCAGTGCCATCGCCTGGTCATCCGGCAAACCACACTCGAGGTGAAACTGTCGGGCCACCTTGGAGATCTCTGGCGGCGGGTCTCCGGCGAACACTGTGGCCACGATCACCTCGTGTCCTGCCCGGGCCAAGGCGTGCAACGTAGCGCCCACAGACATCACGGCATCGTCGAGATGCGGTGAGATCGCCACAAAAGACACCGGGACACCCGCCGCCGCGAATGGCCTGAACCCGGCCTCACTCAAGGGCATCGCGGACCGCCGATGCGAGATACTCGACCTGCCAATCCTGCATCTGTGGATAAATGGGCAGCTGCAACAGTTCCTCAAACCAGACCCGCTCCGCGACCGGGCACTCCCCGTGCTCATGCCCCTCCCGACGCCACTCGGGCAGCATGTGCAGCGGGAAATAGCGCAGTTGCACCTGGATTCCGCGATCAAGCAGTTCCGTAGCGATCTCGTCCCTGGTACGGCCCGGCCCCGGACGCACGAAGCACGTGTACAGGTGATGCGCGGAGGAAACCCCTTCGGCGACCGTCGGCAGGCGCAGGCGCGCAACATCACGGAACTGCGCGTCCAGCCACTCGGCGATACGCCTCCGGCGGGCGAGGAACTCCTCGATCCGACCCAGCTGAACTCGTCCCACCGCAGCGGCAGGCTCGGCCAGCGTGGAGTTCGTACCGCCGTGACGTAGGGCGAGGCAGTCCTGGTCGAAGGAATTCTTCGCGTGCCAGTCCAGCCTGCGGTCGGGATAGACGTGTCCGCCGATCGATCTCGACGGCCGTCCGGCGAAATCCGCGTCGGGTTCGATGGCGATGACGCGACGCAGTACGTCGGCGAGTTCATCGTCGTTCAACGTCACCATCCCACCCTCGCCCAGGGTGGAGACGTTCTTATACGACTGGAAGCTGAAGCAGCCGATGTCGCCCAGTGTTCCCGGGTGACGTCCGTGATAGGTGCCGCCGAGGGAGTGCGCGCAGTCTTCGATAACCCGAATACCCCGGTCCTTCGCGACGTCCAGGACGGCATCCATATCAGCGCTAAGACCGCCGTGGTGGACCAGGTAGATCGCGTTCGTACGGGCGGAGACCAGCCGTGAGACCGACTCCGGGTCCACGTTCAGGGTCTTAGGATCGATATCGGCAAAACGGACTGTGATACCCCGGCCGAGGAGGTGGGCGACGGTGGCCTGGTAGGTCTGCGTTGTCGCGATCACCTCGCACCCCTCCCGTACGCCCGCGAGATATGAGGCGAGCTCAAGAGCGACGGTGCAGTTGGTCACCGAGATGGCGTGCGGCGCACCGGTGTAGGACGCGAATTCCTGCTCGAATGCGTCTCGCTCCTGCCCGCAGGAGAGCGTCTGCCCGCTGGCGAGCACTCGAGCGACGGCGTCCAACTCCTCCTGCCCGAACAAGGACCCCACGGGCCGATACGGCACAACGAACGGATCACTCACGATGACCCCCGACCAGTCCCGATCCACGCCTGATAGGTAGCTGTGCTGGCCGCATTCCACGATGGCATCCGCGTCCATTCGCGTTGCGCCGCGAGTCGGCCGACCTCGGAAGGTCTGAGAATCGGTGCGCACGCAAGTTCTGCGAACCGACGGGCATCGTCTGCCACGGCCAGCCCGGATATGTCCCGAGGAATGCCCTGGGCGCCGACGGTCGTGGTCACGGTGTAGCAGCCCTGATAGAGCGCCTCGGTC
This sequence comes from Streptosporangiales bacterium, assembly GCA_009379955.1. Classification (NCBI taxonomy): domain Bacteria; kingdom Bacillati; phylum Actinomycetota; class Actinomycetes; order Streptosporangiales; species Streptosporangiales bacterium. The sequence continues at coordinate 15,696 of WHST01000136.1, forward strand.
ACCTTCACCTTGATCCCACCGCCGATACGCAGCGGTACGACAACGACGTCCGCGGCGCCGTATTCAGCGGCGAGATCGTCCGCCCACCCCACGACCTCGACATCCTGAGCTCGCGTCAGCTGTGACGGCATCGCGTTCCCGACCAGCCGCAGCCGGGCTTCGACGGATCGGTCGCGCAGTAGGGCGCGCACTTCCGGCAGGATGTCCTCGATCAGCCAGGACGTCGCGTCCCTGTTCGGGAAGTACGCGTAGTTGGCTACGAACAGCAGCCGCAGGCAGGAGTCGTCCGGGTTCCGGCGTGCCGGAACCCGGACGGAGTCACCGCAATCGAGGTGATCCCACCCGTTGGTGATCACCGGAGTCGGTCGTTGGGTCCATGTGGTGATCGCAGTCGCGTCGTCGTGGGTCAATGCGATGACCCGACCGACGCTGCGCCAAGCTTGCCGTTCAGTCCTGCGCAACTGGTCGAGCAGCGTTGTCGGGATCGGCTCACCCAAGCGTGTGCGCTGGTCAAGGATGCGCGATTCGACGTTGTGCTCCACAAGGACGACACGGGTATACGCCGCCGGCGGCAGCAGCCCGAGCAGATAGTGCCCCTCGACGTGGATCGCATCATAGGTCTGCCAGATCCGTTCGAGCAGTTCTCGCGCCTGGCGCGATTCCCTGCGAGGCGCAGCACTGGTGGGTGACTGGTCGGGGAAAACCCACCAACGGCGCAGGCCGACGCCCGATGATCGCAGACCCTGCTCGTCCTGTGCGGGTCTCTGGCTGACGACCACGTAATCGATTAAGGCCCTGCGCCACAGCCGAGGGAGGAGCTCGGCATCACGTCGCCGGCCACCGTCCGTCGTCGGCCACGCGCCGTTGTGGGCCAGGAACAGGATTCTCGACAGGTCAAGATCACCTGTCGACAAGTCGACCTCCATCTGGGCTCGTGTGCCGAGCTGAACTCAACCCTGAGTGTCGCGCCTCTGGTTGCTGACACTATCGGGTCGCTCTCGGGTCACCGGATCGTGTCGAGACCCGCTGCGCCCGGTTTCCTGGATGGAGGCTGATGCCTAGCTACTTCGACCTGAAAAACCCTGTGGGGTCGTGACGGCGACCTCGGCAGACGGTTGGGCGGCTATCGGTGACCGGTCAGGTGGGCATGATTCATCCCGGTGGGGCTCTTCACGCTGCCAGCGCTCCGACCTTGACCA
>WHST01000137.1 GCA_009379955.1 Streptosporangiales bacterium
CACAACCTGCGGCGCCTCTTCACCACCAGCACAGCGACCACCCAGCCAGCATGACCCGGGCACACCCCCCGACTCACACATCCTCCCCATAGTCACGCCATCACCACACCGGACCCCAAAGCGCAACAGCCTCCAGGGCACGGTGAGGGTGCCCCTCACAGGCGGGATTGCGGGGTGACCGTGGTCAGAGGGCGCGGAAGAGGAGGACCGACAGCGGGATCGCCGCGGCGAGCACGAGGTAGAGCAGGAAGGTCACGCGGGTCCGGAGTCGACGCCTGCGCCGACGGCTGTCGCGGGTGTCGTCCGGGGGCTGCATCTCTCCTGCCCTCAGGGGCCTGCTCGGTGCCCTAGCGGGCGACCCGGCCCCGCTTGAGGCAGGAGGTGCAGACGTTGAGCCGCTTGCGGGTGCGGCCGACCATGGCGTGCACGGTCTGGATGTTCGGGTTGAACCGGCGGCGGGTGCGACGGTGCGAGTGCGAGATGTTGTTGCCGAACATCGGGCCCTTGCCACAGACGTCGCAGACGGCAGCCACGGTCAACTCCAACGAGATAGATAGACGTGCAGGATTGGCAGCCGTGTGATCGGCAGCCCCAAAAGCGTACCCGACCACCGCCGGGCGCGACGAATCCGGGTGTCGACATCCCGCGGCCGGACAGGCGGACGGATACCCTGCGCTCGTGGGAACGGCCCTGGACGCGGCGATGCTTCGCGACTGGTGTCGCGCCGCGGCGGACGACCTGTTCGGCGTGCGCGACGCGATCGACGCGCTCAACGTCTTCCCCGTGGCCGACGCGGACACCGGCACCAACCTCCACCTGACGATGACGGCGGCGGCCGACGCCCTCGCGACGCGGGCCGGTGAGGACCGGGCCGGCGACGCCTGGGCCGCGCTGTCGCGCGCGGCGCTGCTCGGGGCGCAGGGCAACTCGGGGGTCATCCTCAGCCAGCTGCTCCGCGGCGTCGCCGAGCACGCCCCGGCGGACGGCCCCGCGCTCGCGCGGGCGCTACGCCATGCCGCCGACGTCGCGTACGCCGCGGTCGGCGACCCGATCGAGGGCACCATGCTCACCGTGGCCACCGCGGCGGCGTCCGCCGCCGAGGTCGACTCGACCGGGCACGCCGACCTCGCGACGGTCGCCGACGCGGCCGCCCGCGGGGCGCGTGAGGCACTCGACCGCACGCCCGACCAGCTCGACGTGCTCGCCGAGGCGGGCGTGGTCGACGCCGGCGGGGCGGGCCTCGTGGTCGTCCTCGAGGCCCTCGCACGGGCGTGCGCGGGACGTCCTCGCGAGCCGGGTGACCTGCCGCACGTGCCCGCGCCCAGGGACGGCGTCCGGCCGCCGGTGCTCGCCGCGGTCGGTCCCGCGTACGAGGTGATGTACCTGCTCGACGCCGCCGACGACGCGGTCGAGGCGCTGCGCGACACGCTCGGCGGGCTCGGTGACTCCCTCGTCGTGGTCGGCGGTGACGGCGAGTGGAACGTCCACGTCCATGTCGACGACGCCGGCGCGGCGGTCGAGGCCGGCATCGGTGCGGGTCGCCCCCACCGGGTGCGGGTCACGCACCTGGCGGCAGGGGTGCGGGTCGCCCCCACCGGCCGCCGGCACGTCGTCGTCGTCGTGCCGACCGCCGGCCTCGGGGAGCTGTACGAGAGCGCCGGCGCTCGTGCGGTGGTAGCCGCCGGAGATGGCGCGCCGCCGACGGTCGACGAGGTGTGCGCCGCCGTGCCCCGGCCGCAGGGTGCCGAGGTGATCGTCGTCCCCGGTGACGGCAGCACGGTCGCCGTGACCGCGGACGCCGCCGGCAGGTGGCGCGCCGCCGGAGCCCGGGTCGCCGTGGTGCCCGTGCGCGTCGCGGTCCAGGGCCTCGCCGCCGTCGCCGTGCACCAGGTCGACCGCGCGTTCGATGACGACGCCGTCACCATGACCGCCGCGGCCGCGTCCACCGGGTGCGCCGACGTGCCCGTCGAGGGCACCGACACCGTCACGCGCACGGTCGGCGCCGTCGACCGGTTGCTGTCACCGCGGCAGGCCACACTGGTCACCCTGGTGTGCGGCCCCGACGCCCCCGGCGACCTGGTGGCCGCGGTACGCGAGCACGTGGCGCGTATCGTCCCCGGCGCCGAGGTCGCGGCGTACGACTGCGGGCCGTCGGGCACCGTGTCGGTCGGAGTGGAGTAGGGGACTGGACGAGGCATGGCGGCACTGGACGCGAACCTGAAGACGGTCCTCGGCGACAAGACGGCCAAGGCGCTCGAGCGCGAGCTCGACGTCGTCACGGTCGACGACCTGCTCAGGCACTACCCCCGCCGCTATGCCAAGCGCGGCGAGCTGACCGACCTCGCCGCACTGCGGGAGGACGAGCACGTCACGGTGCTCGCCAGGGTGAAGTCGAGCAGTAGCCGCCCTGTCCAGCAGCGCCACTTCGGCTCCCGGCAGGGCGCGCGCACCCTCGTCGAGGTCGTCGTCACCGACGGCAACGGCGAGCTGCGCCTCACGTTCTTCAACCAGCAGTGGCGTGCGAAGCAGCTCCACGTGGGTGTCGTCGGGCTGTTCTCCGGCAAGGTCTCGACGTACCGCCGCACGCGCCAGCTCGCGCACCCCGACTGCCAGGTGCTCGACGGCCCCGCCGCCTCGATCGACGACGTCGAGGAGCTCGCGCGGGCGCTCATCCCGGTCTACCCGGCCACGGCGAAGCTGCCGTCCTGGCGCATCCAGGCCGCCGTCCGCGTCGTGCTCGACCACCTTGATGTCGACGCCGACGCCGACCCGATGCCGGAGTCCGTCCGCAGGCGGCACCACCTGGTGGGCCTGCGTGACGCGCTCGTCGGGGTGCACCGGCCGGGGGAGTGGGACGAGCTCGGCCGCGCGCGCAGGCGGCTGAAGTGGGACGAGGCGTTCGTCCTGCAGGTCGAGCTGGCGCGGCGGCGGCGCGCGCAGGAGGCGTTGCCGGCGACCCCGCGCAAGCCGAGTGCCGACGGGCTGCTCGACGCCTTCGACGACGCGCTCCCGTTCTCGCTCACCGAGGGGCAGCGGCAGGTCGGCGAGGACATCCTCGCCGACATCGGCCGCAGCCATCCGATGCACCGGCTGCTGCAGGGTGAGGTCGGCAGCGGCAAGACCGTCTGCGCCGTCCGGGCGATGCTCGCCGTCATCGACGCCGGCGGGCAGGCCGCCATCCTCGCGCCCACCGAGGTGCTGGCACAGCAGCACCACCGGTCGATCGTCGAGCTGCTCGGGCCGCTCGCGACGGGCGGCATGCTCGGCGGCGACGAGCGCGGCACCCAGGTCGTGCTGCTCACCGGGTCGATGGGGCAGACCGAACGCCGCCGCGCCCTGCTCGACGCCGCGTCGGGGCAGGCCGGCATCGTCGTCGGCACCCACGCGCTGCTCCAGGACCAGGTGCAGTTCGCCGACCTCGGACTCGTCGTGGTCGACGAGCAGCACAGGTTCGGCGTCGAGCAGCGCGACGCACTGCGCGCCAAGGGCACGGCGCCGCCCCACGTGCTCGTCATGACGGCCACGCCGATCCCGCGCACGGTCGCGATGACCGTCTACGGCGACCTCGACGTCTCGACGCTGAGCGAGCTGCCCGCGGGCAGGTCGACGATCGCGAGCCACGTCGTGCCCGCCGCCGAACGCCCCGCCTACCTCACCCGCACCTGGGAGCGCATCACGGAGGAGATCGCCGCCGGCCACCAGGCGTACGTCGTGTGCCCCAGGATCGGCGACGAGAAGGCCGACGAGGACACCGACACGGACGACGCCGCCACTGCCGCGCGCCGGCCGCCGATGGCGGTGCTCGACGTGGCGCCCAAGCTCGCCGAGGGCCCCTTCGCCGACCTGCGGGTGGGCATCCTGCACGGCCGCATGCCGGCCGAGCGCAAGGACTCCGTGATGCGCGGGTTCGCCCTGGGCGAGTACGACGTCCTCGTCGCGACCACCGTGATCGAGGTCGGCGTCGACGTGCCCAACGCGACCGTCATGGTCGTCATGGACGCCGACCGGTTCGGCGTCGCGCAGCTCCACCAGCTCCGCGGCCGCGTCGGCCGGGGAAGCGCACCCGGGCTGTGCCTGCTCGTCACCGACGCCGAGGCGGAGTCGCCGGCGAGGGAACGGCTCGAGGCCGTCTCCGCCACCGTCGACGGGTTCCGGCTGTCGCGGCTCGACCTCGAGCAGCGCAAGGAGGGCACGATCCTCTCCGACCGCCAGCACGGCCGCACCGACCTGAAGCAGCTCACGCTGCTGCGCGACGAGGACATCATCAAGGACGCCCGCGACGAGGCCGCGACCCTCGTCGCCTCCGACCCCGACCTCACCGAGCACCCCGCGCTCGCACGGGAGATCGAGGCCTTGCTCGGCGACGACGCCGACTACCTCGAGAAGGGCTGACCCGGCCCGCCCCGCGCCCTTCACCTCGTGGACCGGGACTTCACCTCGTCCCGGCATGAGGTGAAGTCCTTGTTGATCACGTTGACGTGATCAACAAGGCGAGGCAGGGGCGCCGGGGCCGCAGCGGGGCAGCGGATCAGTGGTGGCCGACGGGGACGGTCCGGGTGAGGAACTCCTCGGTACGGGCCCAGGCCTCCGCCGCCTGCTCCGGTCGGGAGAAGACCGGCGACCGGGCGTTGTCGAACGCGTGCGAGGCGCCGGGGTAGACGTGCGTCTCGACGTCGTCGCGATGCGCGAACGCGGCGGCCACGGCATGCCTGGTGGCCTCGGGCACGTAGTCGTCGTCGCCACCCCAGTGGAAGAGCACGGGGCAGCGCACGTCAGGTGCCCGGTCGAGCTGCGCGGCGATGTCGGAGCCGTAGTAGAGCACCGCCGCGGCGGGGCCTGCGTGCGCCGCGACGCCGAACGCGATCCCGGCGCCGAGGCAGAAGCCGAGCACGCCGCTGCGCCGGTACACCGCGGGCATCGAGCGCAGGTGCTCGAACGAGGTGACGGCGTCGTCGACGGCCATCGAGAAGTCGAGCCGCCGCCGGTACTCCAGGCCGCGCTCGATCGCGTCGTCGGCCGCCTCGTCGATCGCGACGCCACGTGCCAGGCGCCAGTAGAGGTCGGGCACGATCACCACGTAGCCGAGTCGTGCGAGGCTCTCGGCCCGGCTCCTGACGTAGTCGGTGACACCGAAGATCTCGTGGACCAGGAGCATGCCGGGGCCCGTTCCCGACGGTGGCTCCGCGACCAGGGCCGGGATCGCGCCCGCCCCGTGCGCCGGTACCAACACGGACCGGCTGGTGATTCCCATGGACGACACGTGCCCTTCGACTCGACGGCCCCCGCCAGCCACGATGCAGGATAGGCCCATGAGGATGCATCCGCCGCCCGCCCACGGTGCCGACCCGTGACGCGGATCGTCGCGGGCACCGCCGGTGGCCGCCGGATCGCGGTGCCGCGGACGTTCGCCGGCCGGCCGACGTCGGAGCGCGCACGCGAGGCGCTCTTCGCGAGCCTCACCTCCCGCCTCGGCTCCTGGGAGGGCAGGCGGTTCGCCGACCTCTACGCCGGCACCGGCGCCGTCGGTCTCGAGGCGCTGTCCCGCGGCGCCTCGCACGGTCTGCTCGTCGAGTCCGACCGGTCCGCGGCGCGGGCGATCGCCGCGAACGCCCGCGACATCGGGCTCGACGACGCGGTGGTGGTCTCGCGCCCCGTGGAACAGGTCACCGCGGCGCCGCCGGCCGGCGGGCCGTACGACGTGCTGTTCCTCGACCCGCCGTACCCGCTGCCCGCGGCGGATGTGCGCGACGTGGTCGCCGCCCTGCTGCGCAACGGCTGGTGCGCGACCGGCGGCGTCGTCGTGGTCGAACGTGCGAGCAGGGACGCGCCGTTCCCCTGGCCGGACGACGTCGATCCCGGCACGTCGAGACGGTACGGGGACGCGACGTTTTGGTACGGTCACGCGCATAGCGCGGGTGAGAGGCGGGAGACCTAGTGTTGCGTGTCGTGTGTCCTGGTTCGTTCGACCCGATGACCAACGGGCACCTGGACATCGTCGAGCGCGCGGCGAAGCTCGCCGACGAGGTCGTCGTCGCCGTCCTGATCAACAAGTCGAAGAAGGGCCTCTTCACCGTCGAGGAGCGGCTCGAGATGCTGGCCGAGGTGACGGCGCCGTACGACAACGTCACCGTCGAGTCGTTCTACGGGCTGCTCGTCGACTTCTGCCGCGAACGCGACGTGCAGGCGATCGTCAAGGGCATCCGCGCGGTGAGCGACTTCGACTTCGAGCTGCAGATGGCACAGATGAATGTGCGACTGACCGGCGTGGAGACACTGCTCGTCGCCACCAACCCTCTCTATTCTTTCCTTTCATCGAGCCTCATCAAGGAGGTCGCGACGTACGGTGGCGACATCTCGGGCATGGTGCCCGACAGCGTGCGGGCACGGCTGGTCGAGCGGCTGGCCGAGCAGTAGCGGGCGGTGAACGGGGACGGAGCAGCGGTGGACGTGTACGAGAAGATCGATGAGATCGCGGACGTCGTCGAGTCGGCCAGGGCCGTGCCGATGTCCGCGTCCTGCATGGTCAACCGCGGCCAGCTGCTCGACCTGCTCGACGACCTTCGCGACATGCTTCCCGAGGACGTCAAGCGCGCGGAGCTGCTGCTCCGCGACCGCGACGCCGTCATCGACGAGGGACGCCAGGAGGCCGTCCGCATCGTCGACCGCGCCCGCACCGAGCGGGAGAGGCTCGTGACCGACAGCGACGTCGTCCGCGAGGCCAGGGACGAGGCGGCCCGGCTGCTCGCCGAGGCCGACACCGACATCAGGGACCGCAGGAACGAGCTCGACGAGTACTGCGACACCAAGCTCGCCAGCTTCGAGGTGACGCTGCAGAAGACCCTCTCCGCCGTGAGCCGCGGGAGGGACCGGCTGCGCGACCCGCACGGGTTCGACCGGCTCCGCGACGGAGAGGTAGAGCGCGAGCCCACCTGAGCGGTCCCGTCGCCCGGGCGCTCCTGATCGCGGGGCGATATGCCCGATTGTCCAGCTTCGGGCGTCGTCAGGTACCCTTGCCAGCGGTCTTACTCGAGGCCGCCTTGCCATGCCCGGAACTGCGTGAACTGAATCTCTGTGCCCGAACGAACCGTCGCTCTCGACCACCGCACTGACCCGCGGGGACCGCTGGTCTTCGACATGCGGTCGCTGGTCCGACGGCCGGGCACGGAGAAGAAGGTCCGGCAGACCGTGCCTGCGCCGGCCGACCTCGAGTTGCCCCTCGTCGGTGTGCCCGAGGGCACCGACATCGAGCTGGATCTGCGGTTCGAGTCGGTGGTCGAGGGCGTGCTCGTGTCGGGAACGGCACGGACGACCTACACCGGGGAGTGCGCGCGGTGCCTGGAACCGATCTCCGCTGACGTCGAGGTCGGGCTGCAGGAACTGTTCGCCCATCCCGGTGACGACGTCGACGACGAGGAGTCGCTGCTCGAGGCCGACATGATCGACCTCGAGCCGACGCTGCGCGACGCGGTGCTGCTCGAGCTGCCGCCGAGCCCGGTGTGCGGCGACGACTGTCCGGGTCTCTGCGCCGAGTGCGGGATCCGGCTCGCCGAGGCCGGGCCCGAGCACCGGCACGAGAGCGCCGACCCGCGGTGGGCGCAGCTCGCCGGACTGTACGAACGCATGACCGACGAGAACGACGACAGGGAGAACTGACGTGGCCGTTCCGAAGCGCAAGATGTCGCGCAGCAACACCCGGCACCGTCGCGCGCAGTGGAAGGGCCAGGCGCCGACGCTGGTGTCCTGCCCGCAGTGCCGCGAGGCCAAGCTGCCGCACACCGCGTGCCCCACGTGTGGCACGTACGGTCCCCGCGGGCAGCGCCGGCAGGTCATCGAGCCGGCATAGGAGTCATCGCCGTGCAGCGCCGAGCCGACTCCGTCCAGTGCCATCTGCGTCCGGCGGTCTCGCGACATGGTGTCCGCTGACCCGACGCGCAGTGTCGTCGTGCCCACGCCCGACGACGCCTTCGACTGCGCCCGCGCCGCGGTCTGCCGCGTGATGGAGATCCCGCCCGACTCGGTCACTGCGGCCACCCGCCTCGCCGGTGATCTCGGCGCCGACTCGCTCGCCGTCATCGAGACGGCGGAGCTCATGGAGGACGAGATCACCCGGCGCTTCCGGCTCCGGGTGTCGGTCGACGACCTCGCGCTGGTGCGCACGGCCACGGTCGGGGGACTGGCCGACGAGCTGTGGCGTTCGCTGACGTCGGCCGCCGGCTCGCGTACGGTGCGCTCGGCGGCGGCGGCGACGACGGCGAGGGGACAGTGATGGCGAAGGCGCACTTCGGGGCCGACCTCGACAAGCTTCGCGACTCTCTCGTCGTCCCGATCGACACCGGCCTGCTCGAGCTCGCGCTCGTCCACCGGTCGTACGCCTACGAGCACGGCGGGCTGCCGACCAACGAGCGGCTGGAGTTCCTCGGCGACGCCGTCCTCGGCATCATCGTCACCGACACGCTGTACCGCACCTTCCCCGACCTGCCCGAGGGACAGCTGGCCAAGCTGCGCGCGGCGGTCGTCAACATGCGCGCGCTCGCCGGCGTCAGCCGCACCCTCGACGTCGGCTCGCACCTGAAGCTCGGCAAGGGCGAGGAGAACACCGGCGGTCGCGACAAGTCCTCGATCCTCGCCGACGCTCTCGAGGCCCTGATCGGCGCGGTGTACCTGTCCGGCGGCATGGACCTCGCCAGGTCGTTCATCCACCGGCTGTTCGACCCCCTCATCGCCGAGTCGGCGACCCTCGGCGCCGGGCTCGACTGGAAGACCTCGCTGCAGGAGCTCACGGCCCAGCAGATGCTCGGCGTCCCCGAGTACGTCGTCGAGGAGGACGGCCCGGACCACTGCAAGGCGTTCCGCGCCACGGCGGTCGTGGGCGGCAACCCCCTGGGCACGGGTGAGGGCCGGAGCAAGAAGGAGGCCGAGCAGCAGGCGGCCGAGGTCGCCTGGCAGGCGCTCCGCGACCGCGTCGCGTCCGCGCCTCCCGACGACGCCGACTAGGGTCGCCGCCGGTGCCCGAGCTGCCGGAGGTCGAGGTCGTCAGAACCGGTCTGGCCCGCTGGGTCGTCGGGCGTCCCGTCGAGCACGTCGAGGTGCGCCACCCGCGCGCGGTCCGGCGGCACGTCGCCGGCGACGCCGACTTCGCGGCGCGCCTGCGCGGCCGCCGGATCGAGGCGGCGCACCGCCGCGGCAAGTACCTGTGGCTACCGCTCGACGCCCCCGACGTCCTCGTCGGGCATCTCGGTATGAGCGGTCAGCTCCTCGTCGTCGAGCCGGGTGCGCCCGACGGTCCGCACCTGCGCGTGCGGGTCGCGTTCGCCGACGGCGCCGGTGAGCTCAGGTTCGTCGACCAGCGTACGTTCGGCGGCCTGTTCGTCGCGCCCGCTGCGGAGCGTCCCGGCGACCCACCCGCCGAGATCGCGCACATCGCGAGGGATCCACTCGACCCCGGGTTCGACGAGGACGCGTTCTTCCGCACGCTGCGTCGACGGCGCACCGGACTCAAGCGAGCGCTGCTCGACCAGTCGTTCGTCAGCGGCGTGGGCAACATCTACGCCGACGAGGCGCTGTGGCAGGCCGGGCTGCACGGCGCGCGCGCCACCGAGGGCGTCACCCGGGCCGAGTCACGGCGGGTGGTGGCGGGGGTGCGTGCGGTCATGGCGGCGGCCCTGACTGCGGGCGGTACGTCCTTCGACTCGCTCTACGTCAACGTCAACGGCGAAAGCGGATACTTCGACCGTTCCCTGCACGTCTACGGACGCGAGGGCGAACCCTGCGACGAATGCGGCACGCCGATCCGCAGGGAGGCGTTCATGAACCGTTCGTCGTACACCTGTCCGCGGTGTCAACCGCGACCGCGCCGGGCACGGTAGGAGGCCCGAAATCTGGGGATTTCCCGGGGCGACAGGCCAGACGGGCACCCCGCCTTGACCCTGGTCAGGTCGAGGTGCGACTCTTGATGCGGACAGTTCTGTGCCGGGACCAGCTGCGTTTCGTTTCTGGGCGGGTCCCCCAGGCGCGATGTCCAACGTCACCCTTTCTGACGAGGTGTGGAGGTCTGATGGCAAAGGCGCTTTACGGCCATGTGGGTGGTCCAGACCCCCGCATGGTGTCTGAGGTGCGCCGCCTGCAGCGACGAGTACGCGATCTGGAGGACGAGTTGATTCGCGTCAAGCGGGAGAACGACGTGCTCGCCGCCGCCGTGTCCCACGAGGAGCTGCTGACGTTGACCGAGCAACATGTGGAGCCGGCACTCACCTGAGGCGCCGTACCGGCCAGCATCGCTGGCAACGAGGGGACGCGGGTGCGTCCCCTCTGGCATGTCCGGCGATCTTCCTCGTGTGGTGACGACCCCGTCGGCGCGGCGGATGTCGGTCCGAGGCGGCTCCCCGGTACTGTGGGTGGCCAGCTTCCCCGCTGCACGAATATCACGACCCGGCCGGTCGACCCGGCCGGCCTGACGACGCCTGGGGAGCGATGCGTTGCATCTGAAGAGCCTGACGCTTCGCGGTTTCAAGTCCTTCGCCTCGTCGACGACGCTGAAGTTCGAGCCGGGCATCACCTGCGTGGTGGGGCCGAACGGCTCGGGCAAGTCCAACGTGGTCGACGCCCTGTCGTGGGTGATGGGTGAGCAGGGCGCGAAGTCGCTGCGCGGCGGCAAGATGGAGGACGTCATCTTCGCCGGCACGGCCGGCCGTCCGCCGCTGGGCCGTGCCGAGGTCGTCCTCACGATCGACAACACCGACGGCGCCCTGCCGATCGAGTACTCCGAGGTCACCATCAGCCGGCTGATGTTCCGGTCCGGCCAGAGCGAGTACGCGATCAACGGCAACCCGGCGCGACTCCTCGACATCCAGGAGCTGCTCTCCGACTCCGGCATCGGCCGCGAGATGCATGTCATCGTCGGTCAGGGCCAGCTCGACGCGGTCGTGCTCGCGTCCCCCGAGGGACGCCGCGGCTTCATCGAGGAGGCCGCGGGCGTCCTCAAGCACCGCAAGCGCAAGGAGAAGGCGCTCCGCAAGCTCGACGCGATGCAGGCCAACCTGACGCGCGTGTCCGACCTCACCGCCGAGATCAGGCGCCAGCTGAAGCCGCTCGGCAAGCAGGCCGAGGTCGCGCGCAAGGCGGCGACGATCCAGGCCGATGTCCGCGACGCCAAGCTGCGGCTGCTCGCCGACGACCTCGTGACCCTGCGCGGCCAGCTCGAGCAGGAGGTCGCCGACGAGACGGAGACCAGGGACCGGCGCGCGTCGGTCGAGGCACAGCTCGCTGCCGCACAACGGCGCGAGGCGGAGCTGGAGGAGCTGGAGCGTGAGGCGGCGCCGTACCTCGCCCGCGCGCAGGAGGTCTGGTACCGGCTGACCTCGCTGCGGGAGCGCTTCCGCGGCACCGAGGGGCTGGCCACCGAACGCGTCAGGCACCTGGCCGAGGAGCCGGAGGAGGAGCGCACCGGACGCGATCCCGAGGCGCTCGAGGCCGAGGCGCGGGAGGTGCGCACCCGCGAGGGCGAGCTCGCGACCGAGCTGACGACCGCCCAGGGTGCGCTCGCCGAGGCGGTCGGGCACCGGTCGACCACCGAGTCCACGCTCGCCGCGGAGGAGCAGCGCGTCGCCGCCGCCCAGCGGGCGGAGGCCGACCGGCGCGAGAACCTCGTCAAGCTACGCGGTGAGGTCGCGGCGCTGCGCAGCCGCGCATCCGCCGCCGTCGCCGAGATCGGCCGGCTGACCACGGCGCTCGACGACGCCCGTGCGCGCGCCGAGCAGGCGCGGCAGGAGTACGCCGCGGTCGAGGGCACCGTCGTCAACCTCGACGAGGGCGAGGTCGACCTCGACGCGCGGCACGAGCGTGCCGTCGTCTCCCTCGAGTCCGCGAAGAACCGCGTCCAGGACCTGCAGCGCGAGGTCCACGACGCCGAGCGGGAGCGCGCCGCCCTCGTCGCCCGCAAGGAGGCGCTCGAGCTCGGCCTCGCCCGCAAGGACGGCGCCGGTGCGCTCCTCGCGGCGACCGACGAGGTGTCCGGCCTGCTGGGGTCCGTCGCGGCGCTGGTCAACGTACGGTCCGGCGCCGAGGCCGCCGTCGCCGCCGCGCTCGGCGCGGTCGCCGACGCGGTCGCCGTCGAGTCGGTCGAGTCGGCGGCTCACGCCCTCGGCTGGCTCAAGCGCGGCGAGGCCGGCCGCGTCGACGTCCTCGTCTCCGGCGCCTCCGCCGACCGCTCCGGCTGGCCCGAGGCGCCGCTGGGCACGACGTACGCCGTCGACCTCGTCGATTGCCCCGCCGCCATGCGGCCGTCACTCACCCGGCTCCTCGACAAGGTGGTCGTGGTCGACGACCTGTCCGCCGCCCGCGCGATCGTCGCGGCGCACCCGGAGCTGCAGGCCGTCACCAGGGACGGCGACCTGCTCGGCACGCACCGGGCACGGGGTGGCTCGACGAGCGCGCCGAGCCTCATCGAGGTGCAGGCGGCCGTCGACGAGGCCGCCGAGAAGCTGACCGAGTCGCAGCACAGGTCCGAGCGCGCCACGTTCGCGCTCACCACGGCGACGGAGGAGCAGGAGCGGGCCGAGCGGGCCGTCGAGGAGGCGCTCGACCGGCTGCACGAGTCCGACGCCCGCATGTCCGCGGTGACCGAGCAGCTGGCGCAGCTCGGGTCAGCGGCACGCGCCGCGACGGCGGAGGCCGACCGGCTCGCCAGGTCGGTGGCCGCGGCCGAGCAGGCGCGTGACCACGACCTCAGCGGCCTTGCCGAGCTCGAGGAGCGGCTGCATGCGGCCGAGGCGCTGCCCGACGACGAGACCGAGCCCGACACCGGCTACCGCGACCGGCTGCGCACAGCCGTCGACGACGCCAGGGCCCGCGAGATGGAGGCCAGGCTCGCGGTCCGTACCGTCGAGGAGCGCGTCCGTGCGCTCACCGGCAGGGCCGAGCAGCTCGAACGCGCGGCGGTGGCCGAGCGGGCGGCACGGGAGCGCGCGGAGCGAAGGCGCGAGCGCCGGCAGCGCGAGGCCAGGGTGGCCGAGGCCGTCGCCAAGGGCGCGGCGTACGCGTTGACGTGCATCGAGAGCTCGCTCGCCCGCGCGGCCGAGGAGCGTGGTGACGCCGAGCGCGGCCGCACCGCGCGTGAGGCCGAGTTCCGGTCGCTGCGCTCCACCCTGCGCGAGCTCACCTCCGAGCTCGACAAGCTCACCGACGTCGTCCACGGCACGGAGCTGGCCCGGGCGGAGCAGCGCACGCGGATCGAGCAGCTGGAGCAGCGTGCGCTCGACGAGCTGGGCATCGAGGTGTCCGCGGTCGTCGCCGAGTACGGACCCGAGTGCCCGATCCCGCAGGTCGGCGAGGACGGCGAGTCGGCCGAGCCGATCGCGTACGAGCGCACTGCGCAGGAGAAGCGGCTGCGGGCGGCCGAGCGTCAGCTGACCCTGCTGGGCAAGGTCAACCCGCTCGCCCTGGAGGAGTTCTCCGCGCTCGAGGAGCGCCACAAGTTCCTCAGCGAGCAGTTGGAGGACCTCAAGGCCACGCGCCGCGACCTGCTCACGGTCGTGCGCGAGGTCGACGACAGGATCGAGCAGGTCTTCCGCAGCGCCTACGAGGACACCGCACGGGAGTTCGAGTCGGTCTTCTCCCGCCTGTTCCCCGGTGGCGAGGGTCGCCTCGTCCTCACCGAGCCCAACGACATGCTGTCGACGGGCGTGGAGGTCGAGGCGCGTCCGCCGGGCAAGAAGGTCAAGCGGCTGTCGCTGCTGTCCGGTGGTGAGCGGTCGCTGGTCGCGATCGCACTGCTCGTCGCCATCTTCAAGGCGCGGCCGAGCCCGTTCTACGTCCTCGACGAGGTCGAGGCGGCGCTCGACGACACCAACCTGCGGCGGCTGCTCACGATCCTCGAGGAGTTGCGTGAGTCGAGCCAGCTCGTCGTCATCACGCACCAGAAGCCGACGATGGAGATCGCCGACAGCCTCTACG
This sequence comes from Streptosporangiales bacterium, assembly GCA_009379955.1. Lineage (NCBI taxonomy): Bacteria > Bacillati > Actinomycetota > Actinomycetes > Streptosporangiales > Streptosporangiales bacterium. Next base: position 13,951 of record WHST01000137.1, read on the forward strand.
GCGTGAGCATGCGCGGCGACGGCGTCACGTCGGTGATCGGTCAGCGCATGCGCGAAGCCGAGTCGGTGTGACTGCGGGGGAGCGACCGTTCGACGCGTTGCTGATCGACCTCGACGGCGTGCTGCGCGTGTGGGACCCCTCGGTGACGGTCGAGCTCGAGCGCCGGTACGAGGTGCCCGAGGGCACCCTGTACCGCACCGCGTTCGAGCCCGACCTCCTGCACCGTGCGGTCGTCGGCGAGCTGAGCGACGACGAGTGGCGCAGGACCGTCGCCGCCGCGCTGCTGCCGACGTACGGCATCGAGGTCGCCGCCGACCTCGTGGCCGACTGGAGCGAGCCGCTGGGCTCCGTCGACGACGACGTCCGCGCCCTCGTGGCCCGCGTACGCGAGGCCGGGGTCACGATCGTGCTCACCAGCAACGCCACGACGCGACTGGAGAGCGAACTCGACGCGCTCGACCTCACCGACCTCCTCGACGTCGTGGTCAGCTCGGCTCGGCTGCGGGTGGCGAAGCCCGAGCCCACCTTCTACTTCGCCGCCGCCCAGATGGCCGGCGTCGAGGTCGACCGCTGCCTGTTCGTCGACGACGAGGCCATCAACGTCGACGTCGCCCGCGCGGTCGGCATGCAGGCCCACGTCTACGTCGGCCTCGACGACCTCGAGGAGACCCTCGCCCCCGTCCTGTAGCAGGTGCGCGATCCTGTGGTCGGTGAGCCCTGCCGTGCTTCACGGGGTGGCCGTGGACACCGGGGCCTGTGTCCGAAATGTTGCGAAGATCATCCCGTAAACCGGTCGCATGACCCTGGCGTCTCGCACTCGTGGTGAGACAATGGTGGAGAGGCTCAAGGGGGTAGCCGATGCTCGTGATGTTCATCGTCCTTCTCGTTCTCCTGGTTCCGGCACTGGTCGTGCTGGCTTTCGCGGCGTATCCGCGGCAAGGCCACCGACTGCCGCCAGGTCTCGACCCGTACCCGCGGGTCGAGGCGGCACAGGAGAAGTTCCGTCCGACGGCGCAGCGGCTGCGTCCGATGGCGGATCGGGTGGCGTCGGCCGCCGAGCGGGCGGCTCCTGCCGTGGGCAGGGTCAAGACGGCGGTCGAACACACGGACAAGCGGCTGCAGAGTCTCGTGGGTGAGGCGCCGGCACGGCGTGCGCCGGCAAGCCCGGTGCCGCCGTCCGAGGCGCCCGGCCACCCGTTCACCCCGGTGGCCGCGCGTCCCGAGCGACACCCGCAGCGGGCCACACCGCCGCCGCCGATGCCCGCGCTGCCGGAACGTCCGGCGGCCGCGAAGGCACCCGCGAAGCCGCGGGCGAAGATCCTGGCCAAGTCCGCCGCGAAGGCGGGCACCAAGGCCGGCGCGGGGTCGAACCGCCTGCGGTAAGAGTCCGGGAAGGGTGGACCTCTCGGCGGCGTGCCGCCTCTGGAAGACTCGCGCTCGTGGCCGACTATCTCCTTCTCGTCATCGCGATCTGTGTGGTCGCGGCCGTTGCCGTCGTCGGGCTCGTCGTCGGCGGCCTGCGCCGCCGGCGGCGTCCCGGGCCGACCGCCGGCCCCGACACGACGGCCGCTGCGACCACGGCACCAGCGACCGACGTCGACGACGTGGGGGACACCTCCGTCGAGCCCGCCACGGCGGTGGCGACCGCGGAGCCCGCCGCTCCCGAGATCGAGGTTCCCGCCTCCGCCGCCGGTCGCCTGGTGCGGCTGCGCGCGCGGCTCGCCCGCACGCAGGGCACCCTCGGCCGCGGCCTGCTGACGCTGCTGTCGCGCGACATCCTCGACGACGACACCTGGGACGAGGTCGAGGAGAGCCTGCTAGCCGCCGACGTCGGCGTCACACCCACCCGGCACATCGTCGACAACCTCAGGACGCGGGTCCGGGTCCTCGGCACGCGTACGCCGGACCAGCTCCGGCTGCTGCTCCGCGAGGAGCTGCTCTACCAGCTCGGCACGGACCTCGACCGTGAGGTACGCGCCACCCGCCACGGCGGTGCGCCGGCCGTCGTCCTCGTCGTCGGTGTCAACGGCACCGGCAAGACCACGACGGTCGGCAAGCTCGGCCGGGTGCTCGTCGCCGAGGGCAGGAAGGTCGTCCTCGGCGCGGCCGACACGTTCCGCGCCGCAGCCGCGGACCAGCTGGAGACGTGGGGCACCCGGGTCGGCGCCGAGGTCGTGCGCGGCGCGGAACACGCCGACCCCGCCAGTGTCGCGTTCGAGGCCGTGCGTCACGGTGTCGAGAGCGAGGTCGACGCCGTCCTCGTCGACACGGCGGGACGCCTGCACACCAAGCAGGGACTCATGGACGAGCTGGGCAAGGTCAAGCGGGTGGTCGAGAAACAGGCCGCCGTCGACGAGGTGCTGCTCGTGATCGATGCCACGACGGGCCAGAACGGGCTCGTCCAGGCACGGGTGTTCGCCGAGGTCGTCGACGTCACGGGCCTGGTGCTGACCAAGCTCGACGGCACCGCGAAGGGTGGCATCGTCATCGCCGTGCAGCGCGAGCTCGGCGTCCCGGTGAAGCTCGTGGGCCTCGGCGAGGGACCAGACGACCTGGCGCCGTTCACCCCCGAGGGATTCGTCGACGCGCTGCTCGCCGAGGACTGACTCGTCCATGGGCTCGCCGCCCGCGCCGTTGATCACGTTAACCTCGATTGTTCACGTGGGGTGGTGGTGTGGCCGTGGTGGGGTGTTGTGGGGTGTGGTTGAGGTGTTTGCGGGGTGGGGGGTAGGGCGGTGGCCCGGTTGTCGCCTGGGGTGGGCGCCGGTTCCA
>WHST01000138.1 GCA_009379955.1 Streptosporangiales bacterium
CCACCACGACAATGACCGTCGACGCGCCGGGCAAGCTCGTCGTCCAACCACGGTTGTGACTCGCGGCAACGACCGCCCTTGAGAAGCTCGGCGCGTCACCAACACCCCGGCAAGACCTCATTGTTCAGGACTCTCCTAGGCGCCATGGGTCTTGGACGTACGTGGTCGACGTTGCCCCGGACCCCAAGACTGGGAAACGGCGGCAGAAGACAGAGGCGGGATTCCCGACCGAAGTGACGGCGCGCGCCGCGATGCTTGAGATCGTAGGACGGGTCACTCGCGGCGAACGTGTCGACGATAAGACCACCGTCGCCGAGTGGCTCCGCTACTGGATCAATGAGAAGACCAAGAACGACGGGCCGAGTGCTGCGGGGAGGAAGGTGCGCGGGTCGACGGCGCGAAACTACCGACAGCACATCGAGGACTACCTCGTGCTGCACCTCGGTGGTGTCCGGCTGGCGCGGCTGTCCGCAGAGGACATCTCCGAGGGATTCGATGCGCTGCTGGAGGAGGTCGCAGACCGGGACGGCCGAAAGATCGGTGGATCGACGATCCGGAGGATCCACGCCACCCTGCAATCCAGCTTGAATGCGGCTGTCAGGGCACGGCGGATGTCGTGGAACCCGGCGCTGTTCGTGACCTTGCCGGATGTGGACCGGCCGAAGGTGCGGCCGTGGGAACCTGCTGAGCTCGGAAGATTCCTCGATCACGTCCAGGGCGACCGACTCGCGGCGCTATTTGAGGCGATGGCTGCAACCGGGTTGCGCCGCGGTGAAGCGCTCGGTCTGCGGTGGGCCGACGTCGACGACGAGCGCGCCACGATCACCGTGCGGCAGCAACTCATCGAACTACGCCGCGGCCAGGAGCCGAGCTTTGGCCCGCCGAAGACGAAGAGCGGGGAGAATCGCCGTATCGAACTGGATTCCCGCACACTCGGCGTGCTGCTGGCGCATCAACTCACCCAGCGAGTCGAGCGAGAGACGTGGGGGGATGCCTACACCAGCTACGACCTCGTGTTCGCTCGCGAGGACGGCCGGCCCTACGAGCCCAGCGGCGTGACCAAAAGGTTCGGTGAGCTGGCCGCCGCGGCAAAGGTGCGCCACGTGCGTCTGCATGACCTGCGCCATGGCGCAGCATCACTGATGCTGGCGTCCGGTACGCCGATCGAGCTCGTGTCCAAGATCCTCGGGCACTCCTCAATCGCGATCACCCTCGACACCTACTCGCACCTGTTGGAGGGAGTTGGCAGGCGTGCCGCCGAGGCCGCGGTCGCGCTTGTTCCGCGCACACCAACGCCGCCTCGTGAGCAAAGTGTGAGCATCTCTAGCGAAAGGACGACAGGACCGCCTCCTGGGCTGATCCCAAGACGGCCTCTGACCTGCATGAACGTGAACCGGGGGGTGTGGGCCGCCTGGGGATCGAACCCAGAACCCGCGGATTAAAAGTCCGCTGCTCTGCCAGTTGAGCTAACGGCCCCTGCGGCAGGATACCGCCGGGCGGTCGGCGTCTGGTCGTGCTGCGGGTCACTCGCGCCGCGGTCAGCCTGACACGCGACGGCGGGTAGGCGAGGGCCGGTGTCAGGCCGCAGGGTCAGCCGCGTCCGCCGCGGCCTGAGAGGACAGGTGGAGGCGCCGGTCGAGCAGGATGTCGATCTGCTCGAGGACGCTCGCCTCGGCACCGTACTCGTGCTCGCCCCGGACCTTGCGGAGTTGCGTCGTCAGGCGGCGCAGCTGTTCGTCGATCGTCGTCACTCGGGTGATCTTGGTCAGCGCGAGTAGGTCCATGATCGTTCCTTCGGCGTACGTCCCCTCGGTGTCTCGTATCTACCATTAGCGCAGAGCGTCCGTCCCTTACGCAACGTCCAGCTCAACCCGTGAGCAGATCTGTGGCGGCGCGAGCGGTGACAGAACGTGTCGGAGCCGGTCACGGACTCGGTCGTGACGCACGTGATCGGCCGGCTCCGGCGGGGGTGACGGGCACGGCCGCGGCGGCGAAGCAGGCAGCGAGCCAGAAGGCGTACGCGTACGCCGATCCGCCGGAACCCGCCACCGTCACCAGTACCCCGACGAGCGGCGGCGTCGCGGTGGCCATCATGCTCTGCGCGGTGTTCTGCACCCCGAGGGCGCGGCCGGCCCACTGCGGTCCCGCCAGCTCGGCCGTGGCGGTGAAGGCAAGGCCGTTGCCCGCGACGGTGACCACGCTCGCGACCACCAGGACCGTCGCCGTGACCCACGACGGGCGGACGGCGAACAGGCCGAGCGAGGCCACGATCACGGCGTTGCCGACGGCGAGCAGCCGCATCGGCCGCAACCGGCTGCCGACCCGGTCGGACCAGTACCCGGCGCCGATCCTGCTCGCGGCACCGAGCACCTGCGTCGCCGCGAGCAGCTGTCCGGCGGTCGCCGGCGACCATGAGCGCACGTCGACGAGGAAGACGAGGCCGAACGCGCCCACCGTGAACTGCGGCATCACGAGCAGCGCGCTCGCCGCGTGCACCCGCCACAGCGTGGGCTTGCGGTACGGAGAGCCCGTGGGTGCGCCGCCGTCACCCACCCGCTGAGCCGGGCGCGGCGGGTCGACCAGGACGAACGCGCAAACGAGCGCCACGACGACACAGAGCGCACCCGCGACGGGCAGCGCGCCGTACAGGCCCCAGCGTTCCGCGAGCGGCGGCAGGATGAGCGCGGCGAGGCCCATGCCGAGCGGCAGGGCGGTCTGCCGCAGGCCCATCGCCAACCCGCGCTCGCGGGTCCCGAACCAGCCGAGCACGAGCCGGCCACTCGCCGAGCTGACCGACCCGCTCGCGGCACCGGCGAGCACGAGTAGGACCCCGAGCGGGACGACACCGCGGACCACGGTGGTGGCCAGCACGATGATCCCGCACAGGCCGACCCCGAGGACGAGCACCCGCTTCTCCCCGACGCGATCGGCCGCGGCTCCCCACGCGACCAGCGTGGCGATCGCGCCGGCCAGCGGACAGGCGACGAGCACGCCGACGTGGCCGAGGGACAGCCCGAGATCGGTCCGCATGGTGGGTGCGAGGTACGGAGTGCCGTTGGTCACGACCGACGTGGCGGCCTGTGCCGCGATGCCGGCCGCCAGCATGAGCCAGCGCCGACCCGTCATCCGACGCATGCCACGCCGCGCGACCCCTCTCGCCGACGCGTCTCGACGAGCAAGACGCACATCCCGCGATCTGACACTTCAGTCCTACCACGGAAGAGTGTGGCCGCCGCATTCAGCGGATCCGGGTGAACGTCTTGAAGCCGTCGTTGCTGTAGTACGCGCTGCTGTCGGTGCCGACGACCATGTAGGCACGCCCCCGCTCGTTCACCCCCGACCCAGCGCCCACAGCACGGTCTGACCGAACGTCGCGTCCGGGAGCGTCGTCTGTGCGGCGCCGCTGATCGAGACTCCGGCGGCCAGGCCGGTCGAGCACTCGGGTCAGCGGCCGGCGTTGGCGAGGTCGGGGACGTCGCGGATGCCGAAGCGGCGGCGCAGCGCCGAGCGAGCCGACTGGTAGCCGCACATGCCGTGCACGCCCCCGCCGGGCGACGTCGAGGACGAGCAGAGGAAGACCGACGGCAGCGGCGTGGGGTACGGGTCCCACCGTGGCGCCGGCCGGAAGAGCAGCTGCCGTACCGTCGCGGCGCCGCCGGTGAAGTCGCCGCCGGTGTAGGCCGGGTTGTAGGCCTCGTACTCGCGCGCCGTACGCACCCGGCGGTCGAGCACGACGTCACGGAAACCGGGCGCGAACCGCTCGATCTGAGCGTCGATCCGGTCGCTGACGTCGACGGCCGAGCCGGTCGGGACACCGCAGTACGCCCACAGCACGTGTCGGCCGGCGGGTGCGCGGGTGTCGTCGACGAGGCTGGGCTGGGCGGCGAGGACGAACGGCCTCCGCGGGTGCCGGCCGGCGGTGACCTCGTCCATCGCCGTGCTCACCTCGTCCCAGGTGCCGCCGACGTGCACGGTGCCCGCCCTCCGGCACGCGTCGGCCGCCCACGGGACGGGCTCGGAGAGCGCGTAGTCGACCTTGCACACGCCACCGCCGGGCTCGAACCGGCGCAGCGCGGCCGCGTAGGCGGACGGCAGTCCGCTGCCCGCCAGTTCGAGGAACTGGCGCGGGCTGAGGTCGAGCAGGACGGCGCGGGCCCGGGGGAGCTCGCGCAGGTCGGTGACCGGCTCGCCGACGACGATCTCACCGCCCATCGTGCGCAACGCGTCGGCGAGGGAGTCGGTGATGGCCCGGCTGCCGCCGCGGGGCAGCGGCCAGCCGGTCGCGTGCGCGAGGAACGTCAGCAGCAGGCCGAACGGCGCGGTCGCCAACCGGCGGAGCGGCTGCAGGGCGTGGGCGGCCGATCCGGTGATCAGGCCGCGTGCCTCGTCGGTGCGGAACGTCCGCGCCACGCCGTCGCCGACCAGCCGCAGCGACGCGTACGCCATGGCGGCGGTACCCGGCAGGTCTCTCGGCAGCGCGCGGAGCGGCGGCGCGAGCATCAGCGGCACGAGGTCGGGGGCGGCGCGGACCAGCGGCTCCATCAGCCGCCGGTACGTGCCCGCGTCGACGCCGAGACCCTCGGCCGTCCGCTCGACGTCGCGATAGAGCGCGCCTGCGCGCCCGCCGTCGAGCGGGTGGGCGTACGCGACCTCGGGCACGCGCAGGTCGATGCGGCCGGCGAGGTCGAACGCGGTGAAGAACGGGGACACCGATGCCATCGGGTGTACCGCCGAGCAGACGTCGTGGACGTAGCCCGGCAGGGTGAGCGGGCTCGTGCGACAGCCGCCGCCCACGTCGTCGGCGCCCTCGTAGACGCGGACGCCGAGCCCGGCGGCAGCCAGCGTCACCGCGGCGGCGAGACCGTTGGGCCCCGACCCGACGACGACGGCGTCGAGCTCCTGCGCTGGGCTCATGCGCGCCCGCCTCCTCCCGCACCTCCGGCAGGCGCCGCGACCCGGTCGACGCAAGTGCTGTAGGCGTCGCGACCCCTACCTCCGGCGCGATCGTCGAGCTCCTGCGCTGTCATGCCAAAGCCCACTCTCCGTGACGTCAGCGGCGGAGACCGCCCGAACGACCCCAGTCTCCTACGCCCAGGACGGGATCCCGGCACCGAGCCGGGGACACGCCCTCCCACCTGCGAGGACGAGGCGGACGGCGCGCGAAGGCAACACGAGTTGGCCCGCCGCAGGCCCCAGCGGTCACGGTGTGTGACAACACGCTGACACCCCCCGGGGATTGAGTGCCCCCTCCCGACTCTGTATGGTGCTGAGCGCCCCGTAGTTCCGTAATCATTCGTGCCCCGAGGAGAAACCTTCCTGTGACCTTGCCGCGTCGGCGAGGCCTGCGGATCTTTTCCCGGCCCCGAGCCCCCCACCGACGACGCCTCCGCGGAACCCTCGCACTCGCCTGGGTACTCCCCGCGCTCCTCTTCCTCGCCCTGTTCGAGGCGGTGGACACCACGACGCCGCCCCCCACCAGCGTCCGCACCACCCCCGTCGCCGACTCCACGGCGACCCTGCTGAAGCTGAAGAAGCAGGCCGACAAGGCAACCAAGGACCTCAGCGTCGCCACCGAGGAGTACGAGGCGAACAAGAGCGCGTACTCGCTGGCGCAGGCCAGGATCAAGCGCACCCGCGTCCAGGCCGCCCGCGCCAGCCAGGTCTACGAGAAGTGGCGCAAGCGCGTCGCCGAGTACGCCGCGAGCGCGTACGGCTCGCCGCTCCCGGACAGCACCAGCGTGCTGCTGACGTCCCCGGACGGGGATACCGCCGTCCAGCGGGCGACGTCGCTCGACGTCGTGACCACGGGCGAGGAGCTCGCGATCACCAACGCGAGCAAGGAGAAGCGCCGGGCCGAGGCACTGGAGCGGCAGGCCGAGCTCCTCGCGAAGAAGGCGACCGCGGAGCGGAGCAGGCTCGCCGGCCAGATCACGACGCTGCGCAAGAAGTCCGAGAACTCCACCCGGCAGCTGATGCGGCTGCTGATGAGGATGAGCGACGGCGCGGCCTCCCGTGACGCGTCGCGGCTCATCCTCGACGCCACCTGTAAGCGCGGCGCCCAGTCGCCCGAGGTCAAGAACGGCGGGTTCTCCAACGGTCTGCTGCCCGAGTGGGCGCTGTGCGACCTGCCCGGCTACAAGAAGAAGGAACAGCTGCGCGCCGACGCAGCGTACGCCTTCGCCGACATGAACGCAGCGTACGTCCAGAAGTTCGGCAAGAAGATGTGCATCTCCGACTCCTACCGCAACCTGTCCGAGCAGCAGGCGGTCTACTCGCAGAAGCCCGGGCTCGCGGCCATCCCCGGCAAGAGCAACCACGGCTGGGGCCTCGCCCTCGACCTCGGCTGCGGGGTCAACCAGTACGGCTCGCCGCAGTTCAACTGGCTCAAGCAGAACAGCCAGCGGTTCGGCTGGATCCACCCGGCCTGGGCGGAGTCGAACCCGTTCGAACCCTGGCACTGGGAGTATGCCGAGGGCACGGGCGCCGAGCCGGCCAACTAGCTTTTCGCCTCCCGCGCGCGACGTCCGGGGAGATGCGGCAGCCGCCGCGCCTCTCCGGGCGTCTCGCTTTGTCCGGCCGCCGAGCGCGTCGTTACCGGACGGTGGTCGCGCCTGCGGTTACCGTGACGACGTGCCCAGGCCCTTTCCCCGTGCCGTGGCCGCCTTCGCCGTCGCCTGCGCGTTGCTCGTCGCACCGACGCCCCCGACGCAGCAGCCGGCGAACGCGGACAGCCTGGGCACCCTGCAGCAGCAGGTGGTGAAGCTGCGCGGCCAGGCCGACCGGGCCAGCGCCGCGCTGGCGAAGAGCACCCGCCGCTACGAGGACGGCAAGGCCCGCCTCAGGTCGACGCAGCGGCGGTTGCTCGACGTCGCGCGCGACGAGCAGCGCGCGCAGGACGACGTCGACCTGGCGCACGAGCGGCTCGTCGCCTTCGCGGTGTCCTCGTACACCACGCCGGTCGGCGACGAGATCGGCGCGGTGCTCACCGGCGCGTTGACGAACCGGCGCACCGGGCGGTCGACGACCGACATCCGCTATGTCACCGCGACCCAGGCCGACGCCGTCGACACGTACACCGCGGAGCTCGACCGCCAGGCCGCGCTGCGCAGGCATGCGAAGGCCCTGGAGCGCGAGGCGTCGAGTCAGCAGGCGCGGCTGGCGGGCCAGCACCGGGCGCTGCGGGCGGACTCCAAGCGCCTCACCGACCAGCTGCTCGCCCGGCTCGACCGGCTGACCCTGCGGCTGGTGAAGGCGGACAGGTACGCCGCGGCGTTCCGCGTCAGCAGGGAGCGACAGGACCGCGGCGGCGACGACGCGCCGGCATGCGACAAGCCCACGGTGACGGGGTTCCCCAACGGCCTCATCCCGATGGCGCTGCTCTGCTCCCTGCCCGCCAAGGGCGAGTACCTGCGCGCGGACGCCGCCCGTGCGTTCTGGCTGCTCGACACGGCGTACCGGCTGCGCTTCGGCTCGCACATCTGCGTCACCGACGGATACCGGCCGCTCGGCGAGCAGTACGCCGTCTACCGCACCAAGCCCGCGCTCGCCGCCGTTCCCGGCACGAGCCGGCACGGCCGCGGGGTCGCGGTCGACCTCGGTTGCGGGATCCAGAACTTCGGGTCGACGCAGTTCCGCTGGATGAAGCGCAACGCACCGATGTTCGGCTGGGTGCATCCGGCGTGGGCCGAGAGCAACCCGTTCGAACCGTGGCACTGGGAATACGTGGGTCGCGGCTAGCGTCGGACCAAGCAGTCCCCCGTTCGCAACGTACGAAGGAGTGTCCGCCGTGGCCAAGCCGCCGCTGCCCGCCAAGCTCGTGGAGCTGCTGAAGCGCCCCAACCCCGCCGTCATGGCGACGGTGCGCCCGGACGGCACGCCCGTGTCGGTGGCGACCTGGTACCTGTGGGACGAGGGACGCGTGCTGTTCAACCTCGACGCCGGCCGCAAGCGGCTCGAGCACCTCGAGGCGAATCCCCGGGTCTCGCTGACGGTGCTCGACGACGACTCGTGGTACCGGCACGTGAGCGTGCAGGGCACCGTCACGCTGGAACCCGACTCCGACCTCGCCGACATCGACCGGCTCTCGCGGTACTACACCGACAAGCCGTACCCGAACAGGAACAGCGTTCGCGTCAGCGCCTGGCTGGACGTCGACGCGTACCACGCCTGGAACGTCGGCTGACCCGGTCTCGCCCTCAGCCCAGGTCGACGATCGCGGCGACCGGGCCGCCGCCGTCGGGGCCCTGGTGCGCCGCCGACACCGAGACGAACACGGCCGGGTCGCCGGTGACCGAGGCGGCCACGCCGCCGACGCAGGCCTTGATCTGCCGGTGCCAGTGCACGTCGGAGTCGTCGAGCATCGCGTTGCGGCGTCCGCGCACCTGGCCGTCCTGGCTCACCTCGCACTTGAGGAACACGTTGACGAGCCGGCCGTCGATGTCGGACGGGTGCGGTCGGTCGGGAAGGTCGAGCCCGGCGTCGCCGATCGCGGCCCAGATGCCGTCGGTGTCGAGCGCGTCGCTCATGACCGCGTGGCCGATCCGGTAGCGTCCGCCGACGCCGCGTGCGTTGCCGACGACGACCACCTGCGCGCGGTCGAGCTCGACGCCCGACGAGCACGACGCGACGGCCGAGTACAGCGAACGGTCCTCCAGCACCTGCTCGTCCGTCGGCTTCTCGATCTCGCCGAGTGCCAACCCGACACCGAGCGCCGTGCAGCCGTTCGAGAGGTCCATCGACTCCAGCGTGTGTTCGGTCCAGACGGTGTGTCCGCGGCTCTTCGCGTCGCGGATGGTGTCGATGGTGAGCAGCGGAGTCTTGGTCTGCACGTAGTGGACGTCGGCCGGGTCGGTGATGCCCGCGCGTGACATGGCCTCGGTGACGGCGGCGGCGACCTTCTCGATCATGCCGGTGCGGCCGATCTCCTCGGGCAGCAGCCGCTCGCTCATCGCGAACCCGACGGTGAGCCGCGGCTCGTCGGACGGTGTGGCCCGGTCGGCGGGTAGCGTCGCGAAGACGGTCGCGTGCGGGCTGATGACGCCGTCGGTACCGCCGGACCAGACGATCGGGACCTGCCTGACCTCGTCATCGGAGCGGGTGCCCTTGGCCACGAGCACCTCGCGGAACGCCCGGTCGGCGATGATCCTGGTGTAGTCGTTCACCCCGCCGTTGCCCTCGGTCTTACCGATGACCGCGACGACCCGGTCGGCCTCGAGCACGCCGTCGTCGATCAGCGCGGCCAGCTCGGACGCGTCACTGACGGAGTGCAGCGGGACCTTGCGTACCTCGATCGCTTCGGGCATCAGACGGGGTCCTTCCTGATAGCGGGGCCTCCCTCGGGGTGTGCCTGCACGACGGTACCGGCATCGGCGGTGACCGCGTCACCGATGTGCGCCAGCGACGTGATGACCGCACGCGTGCCGCCGGCCTCGACGAACCGGCACACGGCCTCGACCTTCGGGCCCATCGAGCCGCTCGCGAACTCGCCCTTGTCGGCGAGCGTCCGCAGCTCCGCGGGCGTCGTGTGCCGGACGGGACGCTCGTCCTGCGTGCCGTAGCCGACGAGGACGTGCTCGACGTCGGTGGCGACGACGAGCACGTCGGCCGCGAGGTCGCGGGCGAGCAGGTCGGCGGTGAGGTCCTTGTCGATGACGGCCTCGACGCCGCGCAGGCTGCCATCCGGATCGCGGACGACCGGGATCCCGCCGCCGCCCCCGACGACGACCACGTGACCCGCGTCCATCAGCACCCGGGCCGCGGCGGAGTCGAGCACCTCGCGAGGCTCGGGTGACGCGACGATCCTGCGCCAGCCACGCATACCGCGGTCCTCCCAGGTCTGGCCGTGCTCGATCATCGTCTGCGCCTCGGCCGCCGAGAGGTAACGGCCGATCGGCTTGCTCGGCCTGCGCAGTCCCGGATCGTCGCGGTCGACCCGCGTACGCGTCACGAGCGCCGCGACCGGCCGCTCGACCCTCCGCTCGGCGAGTGCGTACTGCAGCGCATCGAGCAGGACGAAGCCGAGGGTGCCCTGGGTCTGCGCCCCGCACCAGTCGAGCGGCACCGGCGGGACGACCTCGGCCGCGAGCTCGTTCTTCACCAGCAGGTTGCCGACCTGCGGACCGTTCCCGTGGGTCAGCGCGACGTCGTGACCGGCCGCGACGAGGTCGGCCACCCGTTCCATCGCCACCGTCGCCGCGGCGATCTGGTCACCGGGACGCGCCGAGCCGTCCGGCGCCGTCATCGCATTGCCCCCGAGGGCGACGAGCACACGCATCCGCGCAGCGTACGGCAGCGGTCGGACCGGGGTGGACGGAACGCTCGTCCTAGGAGACCGTGCGCGGTCGGATGTTCTGGTTCAGGTGGAAGACGTTGTGTGGGTCCATGTCGGTCTTCAGCGACGTCAGCCTGGCCAGCTTGGCCGGCGGGTAGGCGCGCTCCACGCCGTCCTGGCCGTCGTCGCCGAGGATGTTGACGTACACACCGTCGGCCCAGGGGGCCATCGCCGCCGCCGCGCGCCTGGTGGCCGCCATGCGTGCCTCGTCGTCCGCCGGGTCGGCCCAGGACGCGGCCGTGACGAACTCGAACAGGGTGTCGCGGTGGCCGAACGCCGAGTCCTCGTCGGGGACGTCCGCGATCGCGCCGCCGTAGGCCTGCAGGCTGACCCTCGCGGCCGGCGGCTCACCTCCGGTCGACCCGCGGTACAGGAACGCCTCGACGGCACCGTCGGAGAGCTGCTTCAGGAAGTGGCCCTTGAAGTAGCGACGCAGCGCGTGCATCTCCACCGTGTCCTCGCGGCGCTGCAGGTCGACGTACGAGAGCTCCTCGACGCGCTCCTCCAGGGGGCGCCCGAGCGCGCGCAGCACGGAGGCGTGCCGGCGACCCTCGTCGGGGTCGCCGATCCAGACGAAGCCGAGCGCGACCACGGCATCGGCACCCGCCGTCGCCGCGTACGTCGCCTGCCGCGGCGCCTCCGCGTTCAGCTCGCACCAGCGGCGCACCGCCGGTTCCGCGCCGTCGAGCGGGAAGACGTGCTCGACCGAGAGCGACCTGGTGCCAACGTCGTGCAGCTGGAACTCGAACTCGGTGACGATGCCGAAGTTGCCACCGCCGCCCCGCAGGGCCCAGAACAGCTCGGGGTTCTCGGTGCGACTCGCGCGGACGGTCTCGCCGTCCGCGGTCACCACCTGGTACGAGACGACGTTGTCGCAGGAGAGGCCGTACTGCCTGGCGAGCCAGCCCATGCCGCCCCCGAGGGTGAGACCGCCGACGCCGGTGTGCGAGACGTTGCCGGCCATCGTCGCCAGCCCGTGGCGCTGCGCCTCACGATCGAGAGCACCGAGCAACGCGCCGCCCTGCACCCAGGCGCGGCGGCGCTCGGGGTCGACCCGCACCTCGCCCATCGGGGTCAGGTCGATCATCAGCCCGTCGTCGGGGACGGCAGGGCCGAGGATCCCGTGCCCGCCGCACTTGACGCCGATCTCCAGGTCGAGGTCGCGGGCAGCGCGCACCGCCCGGGACACGTCGGCGACCGTCGCGCACCGGGCGATCAGTCGCGGGCGCCGGTCCACCATCGCGTTCCAGACGGTGCGGGCATCGTCGTAGCCCGAGTCACCGGGCCGCAGCAGCAGACCGTCGAACCGGTCGAGGGAGATGGTCGTCGTCATGGCGTGCAGCCTGTCAGGAATCGGTACGCGGGACATGCCGTTTCCCGACGAAGACGGATTCAGGGACGGGCGAACGAACCGCTGCTCGCACCGAACCGGTCACGGAGGCGGCGCGGAGCCCTCGACAGGGGCACCACCGATACCGATCTCGTTGCCGTCCGGGTCGCGATACAGGGCCTTGCGCACGCCGTTCCCGTAGGTCTCCCGCGTCTCCGGTTCGATGCCCCGCAACGCGGCGGCGTCGACGAAGTCGTCGAAGTCGTCGAGAAACAGGGTGACCCGGGCGTGCCCGGCGTGGTCGGGTTCCAGTACGGCATACAGATGGCGGTGCTCCGCCACCGTCCAGACGCGCTCAGTGTCGTTCGGGTCGAACGACTCGGCGTCGCCCAGGAAGCTCTCGAACCAGCCGATGGCGCGCTGGAGGTCGCTCACGGCGACACCGGCGAACAGGTCAACGTCCATGTCTCCTCCTCACCTGAGCAGACCGGGTCCAGGGCGCGAAATCATCGGTGACGGGCATCGGACCTACTCGTCGCTCAGCCAGGCGCGGATGCGCGCCGCGTCTCCGTCGAGCACCGGGGGTGCCGCGTGGTCGCGCCGCGTGGTCTCCTCGCCCCCGGCGTCGAAGAACCGCAGCGGCGGGCCGGGCACGGCGACCGTGCCGAGCGTGGCGTGGTCGACGTCGACGAGCAGGCCCTGGCTCGCGGTCTGGTCCCAGTCGTACACCTCGTCGATCGAACGGACCTTGCCCGCGGGCACGCCGATCGCGGCGAGCTCGGCGAGCAGGGGCTCGGCGTCGCGGTCGGCGAACGCGGTCTCGACGGCCGCGATCACGTCGGGTCGATTGCCGACGCGTTCACTGTTGGTGGCCATGCCCTCGGCGCTCGCGTCGAGCCCGAACGCCGTGCACAGGCGTGCCCACAGCGCCTCGGTGCCCACCGCGATCTGGACGGCGCCGTCGCGGCAGCGGAAGAGCCCGTACGGACAGATCGCCGGATGGTGGTTGCCCTGCGCCCGCCCGACCTTGCCCGCGACGGTCCACGCGGTGCCCTGGAACGCGTGCACACCCACGATCGCGGCGAGCAGCGAGGTACGCACCACCTGGCCGCGGCCGGTGCGTTCGCGGTCGAGCAGCGCGGCGAGCACGCCGTACGCGCCGTACATGCCGGCGAGCAGGTCGCCGATCGGCACACCCACGCGCTGGGCGTCGTCGGGACCCGGCCCGGTCACCGACATCAGCCCGGCCTCGCCCTGCGCGATCTGGTCGTAGCCGGCGCGGCCGCCGTCCGGCCCGTCGTGCCCGAACCCGGTGATCGACAGCACGACGAGCCGCGGGTTCAGCTCGAACAGCCGCTCGGTGGTGAACCCCAGCCGGTCGAGAACACCGGTGCGGAAGTTCTCCAGCAGCACGTCCGCGCGCCGGACGAGCCCGGCGAGCGTCTCCCTGCCGTCGTCGCTCTTGAGGTCGAGCGCGATGGACTCCTTGTTGCGGTTGCAGGACAGGAAGTACGTCGACTCCGTGGCGCCGCCCTCGGCCTCGGGCTCGACGAACGGCGGCCCCCACCCCCGCGTGTCGTCGCCCCTGCCCGGCGTCTCGACCTTGATGACCCGCGCGCCGAGGTCGCCGAGCATCATGCCGGCGTGCGGCCCGGCGAGCGCCCGGGTGAGGTCGACGACGACGGTTCCGGCGAGTGGCCCAGTTCCTTCTGTGACCGCTGACATGGCAGGACGCTATCGCGACGACGACGTCGCGGCACCCGATCGAGGGCGACGTCACGTCCACGCTGAGGATCAGGAGAGGCCGATGCGGCGTCCCGACTCGTTGACCTGGGCCAGCCGTCGCAGGGCGGCGAGCAGTGCGTCACCGGCGATGGTGCCGACGACCGCGGCCTCGATCACCGCGTCGGTGTCGGTGATGCTCCGCGTCACGTCGAGGTCGACGCGCGCGATGAGCTCCACGGCGTCGGCGTAGCGGTCGATCCCGGCGATCAGGAACTCGCCGGCGATGCCGTTCAGGCCGGCGATCACCTCGACGAGGTTGTCGCGCGCCGGGTGGGCCGTGTCGATCCAGCCGCGTCGCTCGATGAGCTCGTCGACGATCCGCCGCGCCTCGGCGCGCTCCTGCTCGCCCGCGGTGACCTGCGCCCTGGTGACGCTGCCGACGGCCCGGCCGAGCCGCAGGTCGAGAGACGCCTCCGGATCGTCGACGGACGAGAGGACGTCGCGCGTGGCAGCGATCGAGAGGCCGCCCACCTCGGTCAACGCCCTGATCAGTCGGAGCCGCCGCTCGTGCCGGTCGTCGTAGTGGGCCTGGTTGGGCCCCGTGCGCTCGCCACGCGGCAGCAGACCCTCACGGAGGTAGTACTTGATCGTCGGCACGGGTACGTCGGACCGCTCACTCAGCTCCGCGACTCGCATCGTCACCCTCCCCTGGTCCGCAGACCGTGTCGACCGTTGCCAAATCAGGGCTTGCACGCCGGACACCTCTGATGGATAGTGTAGCTATCCACTATGGATAGTCCAACTATCCACTCTCTCAGGAGGCCACATGTCCGCCGCGCTCCCCTCCCTGCGCCGGGCGGTGCACTGGCACCGACCGCTGATGCTCCTGGCCGGCGCGTCCGTCGTCGTGCTCGCCGTGTGCCTCGTGGGTCTGGCCGTCGACGGCCGCGCGCTCGTGGGCGCGCCGATCTGGTTGAAGCCCGCCAAGTTCGCCGTGTCGATCGCGATCTACTGTTTCACGCTGGCCTGGCTGCTCTCCCTGCTCCAGCGCCGGCGCCGGCTCGGCAGAGCGCTCGGCTCCATCATCGCGATCACGCTCGGCGGCGAGCTCGTGGTCATCGTGGTGCAGGTCGTCCGCGGCGAGATGAGCCACTTCAACATCAGCACCCCGCTCAACGCCGTTCTCTGGGCCAGCATGGGCGTGATGATCGCCACGCTCTGGGTGGCGAACCTCGTCGCCGGCGCGCTCTTCCTGACGCAGAAGCTCGGCGAACGGTCCACCGCCTGGGCGATCCGGGCCGGCACGGTGATCGCGCTCGCCGGGATGGCGGTCGCGTTCTTCATGCCACAGGAGACCGCCGCACAGGACGCGGCGAGGGAGGCCGGGCGCGGCAGCGGCATCGTCGGCGCCCACACGGTCGGCGTGCCCGACGGCGGCCCCGGCCTGCCGATCACCGGTTGGAGCACCGTCGCGGGCGACCTGCGGGTGCCGCACTTCGTCGGCATCCACGGGCTGCAGGTGCTCATCCTGCTCGCCCTGGTGCTCCTACTCCTCGCCCGCCGCTACCCGCGGTTCGCGTCCGACACGCTGCGCCTCCGGGTGGTCCTCGTCGCCGCGGGTGCGTACGCGGGAGTGCTCGCGCTCGTCACGTGGCAGGCGTTTCGCGGGCAGTCGGTGGTTCGCCCGGACGCGCTGACCGCCTCGGTCGCGGCCGCACTCGCGGTGGCGGCGGTCGTCGGACTGCTGCTCGCACTCCGCACACCTCGTGAGCCCACTCTTCGGCAGCCCGAAGGCGCCACCGCCACGGTGACAGAGGATCGGGAGGGTGTCGCATGAGCACCTACATCGAGCTGCTCTTCGACGTCACGTTCTACGTGGCCGCGCCGTTCTGGGCGTTGATGATCTTCGCCCCCGGCTGGTCGGTGACCCGCCGCATCATCGGCTCACCGCTGATCGTGCTTCCCCCGCTCGTCGTGTTCGTCCTCGTCATGGGCCCGGATCTCGGCGCCTTCCTGGCCGCGGTGAGCCGGCCGACCCTCGACGGGGTCCAGGCTCTGGTGAGCAGCCCCGAGGGCACGGCGGCGATCTGGGCGCAGGTGATCGCCTGGGACCTGTTCATCGGGCGCTGGATGTACCTCGACAGCCGTGAGCGCCGCATCCACCCGCTGGTCATGGCGCCGGTGCTGCTGGTGACGATCCTCATCTCGCCGCTCGGGCTGCCGGCGTACTTCGCGCTGCGCCTACCGCTCACCCGGCGAAGGGATCAGGCAGCTGCGGACACCGCCGGACGCACGACCGCCGTCGCCGGGTGACGCCCCTCACCGTTGCTCGCCGATGTCCTCGTACCAGACGTCCGGGCGCTCGGCGATGAACGTACGCATCAGCTCGGCGCACTCGGCGTCGTCGAGGTCGACCACCTCGACGCCGTGCCGGACCAGGAGATCCTCGGCGCCGAGGAACGTACGGTTCTCGCCGAGCACGACCCGCGGGATCTTGTAGAGCAGGATCATGCCGGTGCACATCACGCACGGCGACAGCGTCGTGTACATCGTCGCCCGCGCGTAGGTGGTGGCGGGGAGCCGGCCGGCGTTCTCGACGCAGTCGGTCTCGCCGTGCCTGATCGCGCTGTTCTGCTGGACGCGGCGGTTGCGTCCGGTCGCCACGACCTCGCCGTCGACGACGAGCGCCGCGCCGATCGGCACGCCGCCCTCGGCCAGGCCCTTCCGCGCCTCCGCTACCGCGGCCTCGAGGAAGCGTTCGTCGTCGCTCATCCGGCGTTCCTCGGCCTCTCGCGCCCGAAGGCGGCGTAGAGGCCCGCGGCCACCAGGCTGCCGGCGAGCCACGACAGATCGATGCCGCCCATTGCCGTGGCAGCCGGACCCTGGAGGAACGTGGGGACGCCGTACTCGAAGCACCATGTCGCGGCGATGCCGACGAGGAACGCCGCGAGTGCCGGCCAGCGCACGTCGGCGATCCGTGAGCGTCCCGGCGGGTCGTACAGCGTGTCGACGTCGATGCGTCCGCGACGGAACCC
>WHST01000139.1 GCA_009379955.1 Streptosporangiales bacterium
ATCATGTCCCCACTCGTGCTGTTCTTCGGCGACATGTTCCCCGGCTACCCCACCCTCACCGGCCAGTACGTCATCAAAGACATCGTCCTGATCGGCGCCGGCCTCGTCATCGCCGCCAAGACACTCGGCGCCCGGTTCACCGCCACCCGGTGACCAGGCGACCCACGAGGGTTCCACGGTGCAGACGCCCGTCCCGGGCACGACCCGGGACGGGCGTCTCGCCGTCCCGGCGTGGTCTGCTCGCGACGCGTCGTACGCTCCATCGGCACCCTGGCGGGATGCCCGGACGTGACCGTCCGGTCGGACGAGAGGACATCACCGTGACCGACGGACCCGTGCTGCGCGCCTTCCGCGAGGAGGACCTGCCGTTTCTCGACCGCCTCAGCAGCGATCCCGAGGCGCTCGGCACGTTCGAGTGGCCGGGCTTCACGGACGTGCGCACCCACCGGCGTCGCTGGGAGGAGGACGGCTACATCGGTGCCACCTCGGGGACGGTCGCGATCGACGTCGGAGACGACCAGGTCGCGGGCATCGCCTTGTGGAAGTCCGAGGGCCGCGGTGTCCCCAGGGGCGTCACCTACGAGATCGGGATCGCGTTGGTTCCCGAGCACCGCGGTCGCGGGCTCGGTACGACGGCCCAGCGCCTACTGGTCGACTACATCTTCGACCACACGACCGCGAACCGGGTCGAGGCGTTGACGAACGGCGAGAACGTGGCCGAGCAGCGTTCCCTGGAGAAGCTCGGGTTCCAGCGCGAGGGCGTCCTGCGCAGCCGGTCGTTCATCCGTGGGAACTACTCCGACGTGCTCGTCTACGGACTGCTCCGCGACGAGGCGCGCCCGCCCGCGCGCTGATCCCGTACGCACTGCCCGGCTTCGCGGCCGAGGACGTGGCCGAGAGCGGCGGCGAGGTCGTCGTGGCGGTAGCGGTGGCCCAGCCTGCTGAGCACGCCGGGCAGGACGCGCTGGCTCGCCTCGGCGATCTCGGCCGCGCCCTCGGTGCCGAGGATCAGTCGCGGCCCGAACGCGGGGACGGGGATCAGCGCGGGCCGGCGCAGGACGCGGGCGAGCACCCGGGTGTACTCGGTGTTGCGCATCGGTTCGGGAGCGACGGCGTTCACCGGCCCGGCGAGCGTGTCGTCGACGATCGCGCGGAGGTAGACGTCGACGAGATCGTCGATGCCGATCCACGACATCCACTGACGCCCGGACCCGAGGCGTCCACCGAGACCCGCGACGAACAGCGGCAGCATCGCCCGCAACTGGCCACCCGCCGGGCTCTGCACCAGTCCCGTACGGACCACGACGGTCCGCAGGCCGGCGTCAGCGGCGGGCGCGGCGGCCTGCTCCCACGCCGTCACGACCTCGGCGAGGAAGCCGTCGCCCGGATCGCTGTCCTCGACGAGTGGTTCGTCACCGCGGTCGGCCCCGTAGTAGCCGATCGCGGATGCCGTGACGAACGTCCGCGGCCCGTCGACCGTCGCGCCTGCGAGCTCGGCGAGCGCGCGTGTGGGACCGAGACGACTGTCCCTGACCTCCCGCTTGTGCTCGGCGGTGAAGCGCCCAGCGATGGTGGCGCCGGCGAGGTGGACGACCGCGTCGACACCGGCGAGCATGCCGGAGGCCGGACGCCCGGGGTTCCAGCTCCGCTCGTCGGCGTTCCGCGCCTCCCGGCGCACCAGCCTGACGACGCGGTGCCCGCCCGTCGTCAGCAACGCGCACAACGCGGAGCCGACCAGACCCGACGAGCCCGTCACCGCCACGGTCAGTGCTGATCGCCTCCGGCGGTCCTGCGACAGCGACCGGTCGAGGAGCCCGGCGGCCCACCGGTGCGCGGCGAGGTCGGCGGCGAGCTGCCGGTGCCGGTACGTGAACATGCCGCGCAGCAGCGCCGACGGCAGCGGCGTCTCGACGGTGTCGGTCATCCGCGTCGTGTCCGCACTCACCGCGCTGAACTCGTGGGTGTGCCGCCATGGCACCGGCGACGTCGTCAGCTCGTCGACGAACCGGTGCGGCGGGTCGTACCCGGAGTGGCGCGCCACCAGCGGATACCCACCAGGCAGGGCGAGCACCGCGCGCCCGTCGCGCAGGCTCTCGGCCTCGGACCGTATGCGCAACGGCAGCCACGGCGGCGAGAGCCGCGCCAACGCACCGGGCCGCTCGTGCCAGGCGTAGACCTCCGCCAACGGCGCGCGCACCTCACTGCTGAACACCAGTCCCATGCCTGACCACCACCCTTACGGTTCTCGCTACCCGGTTCAGCCCGCCCGACACGGCCGACGCCGGTACGCCGACCGTCAGGTGTGTCGGGTGAGATCGACGTCCATGGGCCGCAGTCTCCCACCCGCCGCCGAGCCGCAGTCGCGCAATTGGAGAGCGAGTTGTCAGTGGCAGGCGTGGCTATGGCGACGCCTGCCAGGCTCGCCGCCCGCACCGTTTGATCACGTGCACGTGATCAACGTGGACTTCACCTCGTGCCGGGACGAGGTGAAGTCCACGTCCGTGAGGTGAAGCTCCGCCGACGACCCTCGCAGCGCACCCGTGAACGGCACCCTCACCATGCCCCGACACGGTGAGGGTGCCCCTCACGGGTTGCGGCCGCGAAGCGACCGACACCACGACCGGGGTCCACCCTTGTCACCCGCCCGGGACCGCCGCACCAGCGGCGATGGGACGACTGACAACTCGCCCCGGTCAGGAACCAAACTCCGCGACCGACGCCAGGAACGCTCGATAAACCGGAGACGCCCGCATAGCGGCATACCCGTCACGCACTCCGACAGCAGACGCCACCCGAGAGACCGACAACACCGCAGCCACCGCCGCAGGAGACCAAGACCCCACGGTCCGTGCCAACGCGAGCGCCGAGTCCCTCAGGGAGGCGGCCGACACCACGGAGTTCACCAGCCCCCACGACCGCGCCTCCTCCGCCGGCATCCGCCGCCCCGTCAGCAGCATCTCGGTCGCCACCGCGGCCGGCAGCCGCCGGGGCAGCCGCAGCACGCCTCCCGCATCCGGGATGAGCCCGAGCGTCACCTCCGGCAGCGCGAACTCCGCGTGCGAGGCCGCCACCACCAGGTCGGCGGCGAGGACGAGCTCGAAGCCGCCACCCAGCGCGAGCCCGTTCACCGCCGCGATCACCGGCTTGTTCAGGTCGAAGAGCTCCGTCAGGCCCGCGAAGCCGCCGGGTCCGTGGTCGGCGTCCACCGCCTCCCCCGCCGCCGCGGCCTTGAGGTCCCAGCCGGCGGAGAAGAACCGTTCGCCCGCACCGGTCACCACGCCCACGCGCAACGCGTCGTCGTCGCGCAGGCGCACGAACGCCTCGTACAGCGCCAGGCTCGTCGCCACGTCGATCGCGTTCGCCTTCGGCCGGTCGAGCGTGACGAGGAGAACGCCCTCGTCGACCTCGACCCTCACTGCGTCCGACACCGGCACCTCCCTACGACGCGCACGGGTGCAGCGACGCCGACGTGTCCTCGGCGAGCCGTACGAGGACGTCGACCGCGACGGCACCGTGCGATGTCGGCAGGACGAGCAGCGGGTTGACGTCGAGCTCGACCAGGTGGCTCTGGTGCGCCCGCGCGTACGCTGCCACGGCGACGACGGCGTCGACCACCGCGTCGACGTCCGCTGCGGGACGGCCGCGGTAGCCGGCGAGCAGCGGCCAGATCCGCAACGAGCGCAGGGCCGCCTCGATCTCCTCGCGGCTCACCGGAAGCAGCAATGTCGCCACGTCGCGGACGAGCTCCACCAGCTCACCCCCGGCGCCGATCGTCAGAGCCAGCCCGAACTGCGCGTCGCGGTGCACGCCGACGATCAGCTCCGCGAGCGACCCGCCGACCATGCGTTCGACGAGGAACCGGTCACCGAGGTCGGCCATCGCCGCGACCGCCGCCCGCACCTGCCGGCCGCGGGTCAACCGCAGCCGCACGCCGCCCACGTCGGTCTTGTGCGCGATCGACGGCGACAGGGTCTTCACCACCACGGGGTAGCCGAGCTCCGCGGCCGCCTCCGTCGCGGTGTCCGCCGCGACGATCCGGCCGTCGGGAACGCGCAGGCCGTACGCCGCGAGCGCCTGCTTGCCGCTCCACTCGTCGAGCTGCACCGGCGGGTCGGCGGTGACGCCACCCGCCGGCGGGTCGAGCGGCGCGATCGCGGCTGCCGACCGTTGTGCCGCGCCGATCGTCCACGCCGACGCGACGGCGTCGAGGCAGTCCGCCATGCCCTGCATCGGCGCGATGTCCTCGCGCAGCAACGCCTCTCCCACTGGTTCGGGAAGACCTTCGGGCAGCAGGCTGACGACGCACGCCGGCGCGGACGTCCGCCGGCGCGCGGCGACGAACGCGTCGACCGTCGTCTGCCACGGGCGCGGCAGGCACCGGTCGTCCCGCGGATAGTCGAGCACGAGCAGGTGCGAGTCGAAGTCCGCGGACAGCACGGCCGCGAAGCATTCGGTCATCGCGCGCTCGTCGCCCCAGATGTAGGTGTGGTAATCGAGCGGGTTCGCGACGTGCACGCGGTCGCCGAGCACCTCACGCAGCCGCCCCTCCGCCGCCTCGGGGAACGCCGGCAGCTCGACGCCGCGCTCGTGTGCCAGGTCGGCCACGAGCGCGGCCTCGCCGCCGGAGCAGCTGGCGGACGCGATGCGCGGACCGGCGAGCCCGCCGTGCACGTGCAGGAACTTCAACGTCTCGATGAACGTGCCGACCTGCCGTACACGCGCGATGCCGAGCCGCCGGAACAACGCGTCCCAGAGGGTATCGGAGCCGGACAGCGCGCTGGTGTGGCTGAGGTTCACCCGCGCGCCGAGCTGCGACGTGCCCGACTTCAGCGCGATGACCGGCACCTGCCGGTGTAGCGCCTCGAGGCAGACGCGGGAGAACGCCGCGGTGTCGGCGATGCCCTCCAGGTGCAGCCCGATCGCGGTGATGCGCGGGTCGTCGAGCATCGCCGCCATCAGGTCGGGAACGCCGGTCACGGCGCCGTTGCCGACCGTCACGAGCTGCGCGAGCGGCAGCGACCGGCGCTGCATCGTGAGGTTCTGGCCGAGGTTGCCGCTCTGGGTGATGACGGCGACTCCGCGATCGACCCGGTGCCCGCCGTGCTGCTCCGACCACAGCGCGGCGCCGTCGAGGTAGTTGAGCATGCCCATGCAGTTCGGCCCGATCAGCGCCATGTCACCCGCGGCGTCGACGAGCGCCCGCTGCAGCGCCTCACCCGCGGGTCCGTGCTCGGCGAACCCGGACGCGTGGCAGACGACCCCACCCGCGCCACGGGCCGCCAGCGCGGAGACGACGCCGACCGTCGCCTCGCGCGGGACGGCGACGAACGCGGCGTCCGGCGCCTCCGGCAGCGCGTCGACGTCGGGGAAGCACGGCAGGCCGGACAGCGTCTCGCGCCGCGGGTGGACCGGCCAGATCTCACCCTCGAAGCCGATCAGCCGCGACTGCCGGATCGCCTCCTCAGCGGCCGTCCCGCCGACGACGGCGATATGCCGTGGCGCGAGCAGCCGGCGGAGATGGTCGCGGGTGGTCACGAGCCGACCTCCAGAGCGAGCATCGCAGCGGTTCGGAGCGCGCCCCGCTTCCACACAACCACCGAGCGAGGAGCGGAGCGGCGGAGGGCGGCGGGGAACACAGTCACGACGGGTTCACCTAGGCACCCAGCGGGCGGAGGAGGGACCGGGAGATGATGTGCCGCTGGATCTCGCTGGTGCCGTCCCAGATGCGCTCGACTCGTGCGTCACGCCAGAACCGCTCGATCGGCATGTCGGCCATCAGGCCCATGCCGCCGAAGACCTGCACCGCGCGGTCGGTGATCCGACCGAGCGCCTCGGACGCGTACAGCTTCGCCATCGCCGCGTCGCGGTCGGTCATGGTGCCCTGGTCGAGCTTCCAGGCCGCCTGGAACGTCAGCAGCTCCGCGGCCTCCAGCTCGGTCGCCATGTCGGCCAGCGGGAAGCCCACCCCCTGGAAGCGACCGATCGGTCGACCGAACTGCTCGCGCTCCGCCGCCCACCGTGTCGCCAGCTCGAGTACCCGGCGGCCCCGCCCGACGCTGGTCGCCGCGACACTGAGGCGGCTCGCCCCGAGCCACTCGTTCATCAACTCGAAGCCGGCGCCCTCCGCGCCGAGCCGCTGCCCGGCCGGGATCCGGCAGCCGGTGAACGACAGCTCGCACTGGTGGTACCCGCGGTGCGAGACACACGACGACCCACGTGTGACGGTGAGACCCGAGGCGTCGGTGTCGACGAGGAACCCGGTGATGCTGCTGCGCGGGCCCCGAGAGGTCTCCTCGGTTCCCGTCGCCGCGAACACGATGACGAAGTCGGCGACGTCGGCGTGGCTGATGAAGTGCTTGGCGCCGTCGAGCACGTAGTCGTCGCCGTCGCGTACGGCACGGGTCGTCATCGAGCGGACGTCGGAGCCGGCACCCGGCTCGGTCATGGCGAGGCAGTCGTGCCGGTCGCCGCGCACCGCGGGCAGCAGGTAGCGCTCGCGCTGCTCCCCCTCGCACGCCAGCAGGATGTTGCTCGGTCGCGCCACCAGCGACTGCAGCGCCCAGCTCGATCGCCCGAGCTCGCGCTCGACGAGGACCATGCCCGTCGCGTCGAGGCCGCCGCCCCCGATCTCGGCGGGCATGTTCGCCGCGTAGATGCCGGCGTCGAGCGCCCTCTTACGGATCCGGTCGGCAACGTCGGCCGGCACGTCGTCCAGACGCTCGACCTCGTCCTCGTACGGCTCGAGCTCGGTGGTCACGAACCGACGGACGGTCTCGACGATCATCCGCTGCTCGTCGGTGAGTGCGAAGTCCACGGGGCGCTCCTCAGGGTCCTGGCGTGCGTACGGGCATGGCGATCGGCCGACCCACCGCCTCGGGCCGCGGGATCCCGGCGTGGGCGTGGCACACCGCGGCGACACGTGCGTGCAGGTCGTCGGGCATCGGCGCCGACCGACCCGCCGCCGTGTCGACGTGCACGAGCAGCTGCTCCGCCGTCGCCAGCAGCGCGCCGCTCGTACCGTGCCGCATCTCGTGGAAGAGGTGCAGCCGCTTCGCGTCGTGGTCGAGCAGCAGCAGGCTCAGCGCGAGCGGCTCGCCCTCGACCACCTCGCGGTGGTGGTGCAGGTGGGTCTCCACCGTGTAGAGCGACGCGCCGGCCGCACGGTACGCGTCGTCGACGCCGACGTGGCGGAAGAAGGCGTCGGCGTTGTCGCCGAACACGAGCAGGTACGCCGACTCGCTCATGTGCCGGTTGTAGTCGACCCAGCGCGCGCTGACGGTCGTGTCGTACAGCCGCAACGGAGCGGCGAGCTCGGCCACCCGGACTCCTGATGTCTCATAATATGCGATGCTTGTTCGCAATGCATGACGCTAGACAGGGATCCGAGCACCGTCAAGCGGGGGTGACGACAGCTGCAACGCCCCCTCGATGGCCTAGAGTCGACGCAACCCGAGACGGAAGTGAGGTCGACGTGTTGGCCGCCAGGGAGCCGGACGACCAGGACTCGCCGCGGGCGTCCGGCAGGGTCCAGTCCGTCGACCGCGCGATCGCCCTGCTCAACGCGATCGGCGCCGGAGCGGCCGAGGGCTGCACCGCGGCGGAGCTCGCCGTCACCTGCGAGCTGAACCGCGCGACGGCCTGGCGGCTGCTCGCGACGCTCGAGCACCACGCGATGGTCGAGCGCGACCCGCTCACCAACCGCTACACCATCGGCTTCTCGGTGAGCCGCCTCGCCACCACGGCGGGCGTCGAGGGACTCGTCAGACGGGCGCACGACGTGCTCGAACGGCTCTGCCACGACACCGGCGAGACCACCAACCTCGCCGTCCCCCACCGCGGCGAGCTGACGTACGTCGACGAGGTGACCCCGCCCGTCGTGCTCTCCGCCCGCTGGATCGGGCACCAGATACCCATCCACGCCACCTCCGCGGGCAAGGCGCTGCTGGCCTGGTTGCCCGACGACGAGATCGAGGCGTTGCTCACCGGGCCGCTCGCCGCGTACACCGAGATGACCCGCACCGACCGAAGGGCACTGCGCACCGAGCTCGCGTCGATCCGCGCGCAGGGCTACAGCGTGAGCGTCGGCGAGATGGAGCAGCACCTGTACGGCATCGCGGCGCCCGTCCTCGACACCGGCGAGCGCCCGTACGCCGTGGTCAGCGTCTGGGGCATGCGCGACGGCGTGCCCGAGCAACGGTTCGCCGAGCTCGGTGACCTGGTCCGGCAGGCGGCCACCGAGATTGCCGCCGAGAACCCGACGGGCTGACCCGCACGGCCCTCACAGATGCCGCACCCAGAGGTTCTCCTCGACGTACGTCGCGGTGTCCGACTCCCTGTCGACGTCGAGGAGATCCAACGCGTCTGGCACGACGTACCGGCCGGTCTCGGGGAAGAGCATGCCGGTCCACGTCTCCCACTCGGCGACGGTGCCGGTGATGACCATGGACCGGTGTGCCGGCCCGAGCACCTGCGCGCCCATGCGCTGGTGCGTACGGATCCACGGGTCGATCGACAGCCCGTCGTCGCGCGTCCAGGTGGCGAACGTCGTCATCGGCGTGAGCGGGTAACGCGGCTTGAGCGTCGGGCGCAGCGGCGCGATGACGTGGGCGAGCCCGTCGGCGGTCGCGCGGTCGCGCAGCGCGGTGAGCGCCTCGCGGGCGACGCCCCGCCTCGCTACGCCGTCGCCGACCACCGCGGCCATGAAACTCAACGTGGTGGGCTCGACACCCGCCTCGTGATCGTCGACCGACCGGACGAGCGACCCGTCGTAGCCCTCGGGGAGATCCTCGACGGTGCCGTCCCAGCGCAACGGCACGCCCCAGCCGCCGGCCACGACCCGGCCTTCGTCGAGCAGCAGCACGTCGTAGCGCGCGAAGTACCTCTCGACGCGCGGCAGATACGCGTGCGTGACCGCGTCGTGGAAGATGAACTCCGGCCATTTCGCCCGGAGCAACTCGCGCGCCTCGTCGTGGAGGTCCGGGCGCTCGGCGAAGGTCACGACGTCCATTGGCCACACCCTATGGGTCAGTGATCGCGCGTCCGGCGTACGAGGGCGGCGGCTCGACCAGGGGCGCGAGACGTTCCGCGACCTCCGCAGGGAAGGGCACGGCCCTCCCCTCACCGACGTGCAGCGCCAGGATCTCCTCCGTCGCGACGACCGTGGCCGCGACCGCCATCTCGTGGCACAGGTGCAGCTTCTTCGCGCCGGCCCCGACCACCGTGGTCGCGATCGCGAGCTCGGCGCCGGCACCCACCTCGTCGAGGTAGCGGACGTGCGCTTCGACCGTGTACAGCGAGCACCCCGTACGCGCGCGGTACGTCTCGTCGAGACCGACCCGGTCCATCAGCGCGTCGGTGGCGAAGCCGAACGCGAGCACGTAGTACGCCTCGCTCAGGTGGCCGTTGTAGTCGATCCACTCCGGCCGGACACGGACCCTCACGCCGCTCCCCCGCGTACGCCCTCGACGGCGCGCATCACGGCGATGAGCGCGCGGTCGCGCTGCGCCACCAGCTCGGCGACGGATCGTCCGCCGGCCGCCGCCTCGCAACCGTCGACCATGCGCTCGCGCAGCTCCTCGGTGAGGTCGGGCGCGGTCAGGCGCGTCCAGGGCGACCGCAGCGAAGGACCGAAGTGGTCGAGCATGTGCGCCATGCCGCCCTCGCCGCCGGCGAGGTGGAACGTGAGGCACGGCCCGAGCAACGGCCAGCGCAGGCCGGGCCCTTCAGTGATCGAGGCGTCGATCTGCGCGACGGTCGCCTCGCCGTTCGCGACCATGTGCAGTGCCTCGCGCCAGATCGCCTCCTGCAGCCGGTTGGCGACGAATCCCGGCACCTCGCGGTCGAGCGTGATCACCGACTTGCCCGCGTGCCGGTAGAACGCCTCGGCCCACTCGACGGCCCAACGCTCCGTCCGCTCCCCGCCGACGACCTCGACGAGCGGGACGAGGTACGGCGGGTTGAACGGATGCCCGACCACGAGCCGCTGCGGTGTGCCACAGCCGACCTGCATCTCGGTCATGCCATAGCCGGACGTCGACGACGCCACGACGACACCCGCCGGCGTCGCCGCGTCGAGACGGGCGAGCAGGTCGCGCTTCACCTCGAGATCCTCGGGTGCGCTCTCCTGGACGAACTCCGCGTCGGCGACCGCCGCCTCGAGCGTGGCGGCGACCGAGAGCCGTTCACGGGACGCGCCGCCGGCGAGGCCGAGCTCCACGAGCGCGGGCCACGCGGCGTCGACGAGCCTGTGCAGCCTCGCCTCGGCGTCGGGCGCAGGGTCCCACGCGGTGACGTCGTACCCCCGTGCAAGGAAGTGCGCGACCCACCCGCCGCCGATGACGCCGGCACCCACGCACGCCACCCGGCGGACCCGGTCGGGCGGAATCGTCTGCGCCGCCACTCAGGTCCTCCGCCTCAGGCCGAGCGTCTCGCGCGCCTGGTCGGGCGTCGCGACGCGCGCACCGAGGGCCTCGACGACCGTGACCGCGCGCTCGACCAGCTGCGCGTTGGTCGCCTTGACCCCCTTGCTCAGGTACAGGTTGTCCTCGAGCCCCACCCGCACCTGGCCGCCGAGGAGCATCGACTGCGCGACCCACGGCATCTGGTTGCGGCCGATCGCGAAGCTCGCCCAGTTGGCGCCTGGCGGCAGCATGTTCACCATCGCCTGGAGCACGCCGACGTCGGCGGGCGCGCCGTACGGGATGCCCGTGCACAGCTGGAACAGCGGCGGCGCGTCGATGAGCCCCTCCTCGACCAGCTTCGAGGCGAACCACAGCTGGCCGGTGTCGAAGATCTCGAGCTCGGGCTTCACGCCGAGCTCCTGGATGCGCTTCGCGCCGACACGGAGCATGTCGGGCGTGCTGATGTAGAGCTGGCTGCCCTCGCCGAAGTTGAGCGAGCCGCAGTCGAGCGTGCAGATGTCGGGCAGCAGCTCCTCGACGTGCGGCAGCCGGTCGAGACCGTTGACGAGGTCGGTGCCGTCGACGGGCTTGAGCGGGTCGTCCTGGTCGATGAACAGGTCGCCGCCCATGCCGGCGGTGAGGTTGATGACGACGTCGACGCCGGACGCCTTGATACGGCGGACGACCTCGCGGTACAGCGCGACGTCGCGTGACCCCTTGCCGGTCTCGACGTCGCGCACGTGGATGTGCACGACCGCAGCCCCCGCGTTCGCCGCATCGACGGCGGACGCCGCGATCTCCTCCGGCGTGACGGGAACGTGCTCGCTCCTGCCGACGGTGTCACCCGCCCCGGTGAGTGCCGCCGTGATGATGACCTCGTCGTTCACGATGCTCGTTCTCCCTTCCGCGCCCGTGGGGCTCTGACGATCTCGCGCTCGACGAAGTCGAGCAGCACCTTGCGCATGCGGCGTACCGAACGTCCCGGCCGTCCCGCGAGTACCTGGATGCCGAGGCCGTCGACGAGCGCGGTCAGCGCCACCGTCAGCTCCTCGGCGTCCGTCTCGACGAACACGCCCTGGTCCTGGCCCTGTCGGATCGTGCGCGCGATCGTGTCGTGCCACCGCGCGTACGAGTCGCTGTGCAGGACGCGCAGCTCGGGCCGCAACGCGCTCTCGTTCCATACCTGCAGCCAGATCGACCACTCCAGCCGCAGCCGTCCGGCCTTGGGTAGCTGCAGGTCGACCAGGCGGAGCAGCCGCTGGTGCGCGTCGTCGATGCGGTGCAGCTCCGCGACCTGCCGGTCGAACGCCTGCCGCACCGAATGCCGCAGCGTCTCGACGAGCAGGTCGTCGCGGCCGGGGAAGTGGTAGCGGATCGTGGCCGCGCTCGTGCCGCACGCCCGCGCGACGTCCGAGACCCGGACGGCGTGGTAGCCGTGCTCCGCGACGAGATGCCAGGCCGCGTCGAGGATCTGCTGGTACCGTCCCGCGTCCATCGGTCTCGCGCGTCGTGCGCCCGCGCGCGCCGACCGGCGCGGGACCGCCGCGACCGTCTCGACGTCGTCCGCGCCGTTGATGAGCCAGTTCACCGTGACGCCACCCGCCTCGGCGACCCGGGTGAGCTCGCCCGGCGTGAACCGCCGGGTGCCGGTCAGCGCCTTCGACAGCTTCGTCGGGTCGAGGCCGATCAGCTCGGCGAACGCACGCTGGCTCCCCTGGTACGCGTCCAGCACGTCGCGCACCCGCCCACGCACCGCCGCCGCCGACCCCAGCACGCCCCGGACGCTACCCCCGCATTGCGAAAATCGCAACACCCGCCACGTCCAGCCCCGACCCTGGACCCCGACTGCCCGCCCTCCGCGAATGATCACGTTCAGTGGGTGAATACGCACTTCCCACGGTCCATACGCCGTGTTCGGTACGGCTTCACCAACTGAACGTGATCATTCGCGGAGAGGCAGATGGGTAGACCGGCGCTTCGTCAGGTCGGGTGGTCAGGCGGGGACGGTGACGGAGTCGGCGACGCGCCAGTGGGCGACGACGCGGTCGCCCACGCCGAGGTCGGACCACGACTCGCCCGGATGGCACAGGGCGATGACCTCCTGGCCGCCGTCGACGGTGACGATGTACTTGCGCGACGAGCCGAGGTAGAGCGCGTTGGTGACGACGCCGGAGAGCCGCACCGTCCCCGCCCCGGCGTCGCCGGCACCTCCGTCGTCCGCGTGCAGGCGCACCCACTCAGGACGCACGACCACACCCGCCCGCTCGGACGTGACGGACCCGTCGCTGCGCACCGGGATCTCCAGCGAGTCCGCCGTCAGCGAGCCGTCGCGGAGCCGGCCGGTGAAGATGTTGGACTCGCCGATGAAGTCGGCGACGAAGACCGAGGCGGGCTTCTCGTACAACTGCTCGGCGTAGCCGAGCTGCTCGATCCGTCCGGCGCGGTAGATCGCGATCCGGTCGCTCATCAGGAGGGCCTCCTCCTGGTCGTGCGTGACGTACACGACGGTGATGCCGGTCTCGCGCTGCAGTCGCATGATCTCGACCTGGAGCTGTTCGCGCAGCTTCTTGTCGAGCGCGCCGAGCGGCTCGTCCATGAGGAGCAGCTCGGGCCTGAAGACCATCGCCCGGGCGAGCGCGACGCGTTGCTGCTGCCCACCGGAGAGCTGCCGCGGGTGACGCCCGCCGAGACCTTCGAGGTGGACGAGGCCGAGCACCTCCTCGACCCGGCTGCGGATCTCCGACCGCGCGGTCTTGCGCATGACGAGGGGGAAGGCGATGTTCTGCTCCACCGTCATGTGCGGGAACAGCGCGTAGTGCTGGAACACCATGCCGAGGTTGCGGTGCTGCGGCGGGTAGCCGGTGACGTCGTTCCCCCGTACGCGCACCACGCCGGTGTCCGGCCTCTCGAACCCCGCGACGACCTTCAGCGTGGTCGTCTTGCCTGACCCCGACGGGCCGAGCAGGGTCAGGAACTCGCTCCTGCGCAACGAGAACGACACGTCGTCGACCGCCACGGCGTCGCCGTAACGCTTGGAGATGCCGTCGAGCTCGAGCGCGGGCGCCTCGTCGTCACG
This sequence comes from Streptosporangiales bacterium, assembly GCA_009379955.1. NCBI lineage: Bacteria > Bacillati > Actinomycetota > Actinomycetes > Streptosporangiales > Streptosporangiales bacterium. The sequence goes on from WHST01000139.1 coordinate 13,477, forward strand.
GTCCGGTGCTGGCATGGCTAGGACACCTTCCTCAGCCGGCGGTTCAGGAGTGCGAGCAACAGGAACGAGACGATCGTGACGACGGTCAGCATCGTCGCGACCGCGGCGATCGTGGGGTCGACGTAGCTGCGCACCTGCTCCCACATCACGACGGGCAGGGTCTTCACCAGCGGGCTGCTGAGGAAGATCGCGATGACGAGCTCGTCCCACGACGTCATGAAGGCGAAGAGCGCGCCGGCGAGGATGCTCGGCAGCACGAGCGGCGCGATCACCCGCATGAACGTCTGCAACGGTCCGGCGCCGAGACTGCGCGCGGCGAGCACGAGGTCCCAGTCGACCGTGCGGAGTCCCGCGGCGACGTTGATGACGACGAACGGGATCGCGAGGGTCGTGTGCGCGACCACGAGCCCGGTGACGCTGCCCGAGATGTGCACCCGGCCGTACGTCAGGTACATCCCCAGCGCGATCACCACGACGGGCACGATCATCGGGCTGAACAGGAACGCGTTCACCGCCCTGGCGAAACGGAACCTGCCGCGCACGATCGCGACGGCAGCCATCGTGCCGAGCACCGTGGCGAGGATCGTCGTGAGCACCGCGATCTGCAGGCTCGTCAGCATCCCCTCTATCCAGGCGGGCGAGCCGAGGAGCTTGTCGTACCAGCGGAGGCTGAATCCCTTGGGCGGGAACGACAACAGGCCACCGGCGGTGACCGACATGCCCACCACGACGATCGTCGGAGCGACGAGGACGAAGCCGACGACTGCCGCGAGCAGGTACGTGAACCAGCGCGGACGGATGCTCATCGGTCCTCCTCGTAGCCCACGATGCGGCCGACGGGGACGAGGCGACCGCCGAGGCCGAGGACGACGAGCGTCACCACGAGCAGCACGATCGCGACCGCGCTCGCCACGCCGAACTGGAGCAGCGGGTTCACCTGCAGCACGACCAGCTGCCCGAGCATCTGGTTCTTCGGCCCGCCGAGCAGCTCGGGCGTGATGTAGAACCCGGTGCTCAGCACGAAGACGAGGAAGCAGCCCGCGGCGACACCGGGCACGCTGAGCGGGAAGAACACCCGCCAGAACGCCTTCGGCCTCGACGCACCGAGCCCGAGCGCGGCCGGCATCAGGCTCTCGTCGATGCGCCGCATGGTCGCGTACGCCGGCAGCACCATGTACGGCAACAGGATGTGGCTCATGCCGATCACCGTGCCCAGCGTGTTCTTCACCAGCCGGACCGGTTCGTCGACGATGCCGAACCCCATCAGCACCTGGTTGACGACGCCCTGGTTGCCGAGGATCGCGGTCCACGCGAAGCTCCGCACGAGCAGGCTCGACATGAACGGCAGGAGCACGAGCACCAGCAGCACGCCGGCCCAGCGGCGTCCGCCCATGTGCATCACGTACGCGTACGGGTAGCCGAGCACCACGCAGACCGCCATCACGACGAACGAGATCCGCAGCGTCGTCCAGAGAGACCGCAGGTACAGCGGCGTCTCCGTCAGCTTCGCGTAGTTGGCGGGCGACGGGTCGGTCAGGCTCATCACGCCGATCTGCACGAGCGGGACGAGGTACGCGACCGCGAGGAACACCAGCGGCACGAGGAGCAGCCACTCGGGTCCGAGCCGCGACCACCGGCTCGGGGTCCTGCGCCCGGCCGCCACCTGTGCGCTCATGCCGACCTCCAGGTCTGGAACTTCTGCTCCACGGAGGTGAGGTTGGCCGCCCACCACTCGTCGTCCAGCGACAACGCGGTCTTCAGGTGGGTCGTCGCGAGGAACGGCCGGATCTTGTCGTTCACCTTGTCGAGCGCGTTGATGTTCGTCGGCCCGTACGTGATGTACTCGGAGATCCGCGCGCTGTTGTCCGCCGCGACCATGTACGCACAGAGCCTGGTCGCCGCCTCGACGTTCTTGGCGTTCTTCGGTATCACCAGGTAGTCGGCGGTGAGGAAATGCTGGCTCCACATGATGTCGACGGGTGCATCCTCCTTGGCGTAGTCGTAGACGCGCCCGTTCCAGCTGGTGCCCATGACCGCCTGCCCGTCGGCGACCAACTGCGCGGACTGCTCACCGGTCTCCCAGTACACGAGCGACGACTTGATCGTGTCGAGCTTCTTCAGCGCACGGTCGACGTCGATCGGGTAGAGGTCACGGGGACGGACGCCGTCGGCCAACAGGGCGACCTCGAACGTGCTGCCGTTGCTGGCGATGCTCGCGATCGAGCGCGGACCGGGGAACCGCTTCAGGTCGAAGAAGTCCTCGTACGTGCTCGGCTTCCTGCCGCCGAACTTGTCGGTGCGGTAGCCGATGACGTTGGAGTACGTGATGACGGGTACGCGGTATCCCGTGGTGACCAACCGTTTCGGCTGCAGCTCCGAGCACGGCACCCGCGAGCAGTCGAGCTTCACCAGGTTGTCGGTCGTGGGCCCGAGCCCGTAGTCGGCGCCGGTGTCGACGAGGTCCCACATGATGTTGCCGATCCGCGCCATCGCCTCGAGCTTCGCGTAGTCGGTCGGCGAGTCCTGCACGACTCTGATCCCCGGGTTGGCCTCCATGAACGGCTCGACCCAGGCCTTCGTCTGCGCCTCCTGGTACGCGCCGCCGTAGCTCGCGAAGACCACGCCGTCGTCGTCGCCTCCGCATCCCGCCAGCGAGCTCCCGGCCGCGAGGCCGGCGGAGGCGAGCAGGCCGCCCTTGAGCACCTGCCTCCTGCTGAAGCGCCCGGACATGTCAGCACATCCTTCCGACGCAGGACACTAGTAGTACTTTGTTATGTCGAGTCTGCGGGGGTGGGTGGGCGTGGCAGGACGGGTTGCAGGCAGAGACGGCAAGCGCCGGTCCAGACGCCGAGTAGGGCCTGGAGTTCGCGGAGGACGGCGTAAAGA
>WHST01000140.1 GCA_009379955.1 Streptosporangiales bacterium
CACAACGTCGGCTGATCGTTTACAGTTCTGAACACGATGGCCTCGATCCCTTCTAGCCCAAGGGTTCGAGGCCATCCTCTCCACCACCAGCCACCACATCATCGACCGCCACGCTGCGACTTTTTCAGGTCGAAGTAGCTAGTACTTTGCGCCCACCACGTCGATCGCCCAGGCGAGGTACAGGCCCTCGTCGCGCCACGCGTCGTAGCGTCCGGACTTGCCGCCGTGCCCCGCACCCATCTCGGTCTTCAGCAGCAGCTCGTTGTCGCCGGTGCTCATCGTGCGCAGCCGGGCCACCCATTTCGCGGGCTCGTGGTAGCCGACCCGCGGGTCGTTGAGGCCGGCGGTCGCGAAGATGGCCGGGTAGTCCTTCGCCTCGACGTTCTCGTACGGGCTGTACGCCTTCATGTACTGGTACATGTCGGCGCTCTCGACCGGGTTGCCCCACTCCTCCCACTCGATGACCGTGAGCGGCAGCGAGGGATCGAGGATCGTGTTGAGCGCGTCGACGAACGGCACCTGGGCGAGGATGCCGCGGAACCTGTCGGGCGCAAGGTTGGCGACGGCGCCCATCAGCAGGCCGCCCGCGCTGCCGCCCCGCGCGACGATGCGGTCGAACGACGTCCACCTCTGCTCGGCCAGGTGCTCGGCGCACGCGACGAAGTCGGTGAACGTGTTGCGCTTGTGCTCGAACTTGCCGTTCTCGTACCAGTGGCGGCCCATCTCGCCGCCGCCGCGGATGTGCGCGACCGCGTAGACGAAGCCGCGGTCGAGCAGCGACAGCCGCGGGATCGAGAACATCGGGTCGATGCTGTGCTCGTAGGAGCCGTAGCCGTAGAGCAGGCACGGCGCCGAGCCGTCGCGCGGCGTGCCCTCGCGCCAGACCAGTGAGATCGGCACCTGAGTGCCGTCGGGCGCGGTCGCCCACTCGCGCGCGCTCGAGTACGCCTCGGGGTCGAAGTCGCCGAGGACCGGCGTCCGCTTCTTCAGCTCGTGCGAGCGCGACGCGACGTCGTAGTCGTACACGCTCGTCGGTGTCACGAGCGAGCCGTAGACGTACCTGAACGTCGTCGTGTCGAACTCCGGGTTGCCTCCCCCGCCGACGGTGTAGACCGGCTCCTCGAAGGCGACGTCGTGGCCCTCGCCGACCGTGTCGCCGTCGACGGGAAGCACCCGCAGGCCGGTGAGCCCGTTCCTCCGCAGGCCGACGACGAGGTGGCCGGTGAACGCTGCGACGTCCTCCAGACGCGTGTCGTCGCGGTGTGGCAGCACGGGCTCCCAGTGCGCACGGTCGGTGGCGGCGACGGGCGTGCGGGCGAGCGCGAAGTTCGCCGCCCCGTCGTTGTGCATGACGTAGAACCAGTCACCGGCGTGCTCGACGCCGTACTCGACGCCCTGCCGTCGCGGCGCGAAGACCTCGAACTCCCCGTCCGGCCGGTCCGAGGGGAGGAAGCGCACCTCGCTCGTGACCTTGCTCCCCAGGTGCAGCAGCACGTAGGCCTTGCTCCTGGTGAGCTGCAGGCCGACGAAGTAGCGTTCGTCGTCCTCCTGGTGGACGAGGTCGTCGTCGGCCTGGGTCGTGCCGAGCCGGTGCCGCCACGCGCGGTCCGGGCGCATCGCCGCGTCGAGGGTCGTGTAGAAGAACGTCGAGCCGTCGAGCGACCAGGCCGCACCGTAGGAGACCCCGGTGATCTCGTCGGCGAGGTCCGCACCCGTCTCGAGGTCACGGAACCGCAGGGTGTACTTCTCGCCGCCGTCGTGGTCGGTCGCGTACGCGAGCAGCCGACCGTCGGGGCTCACGCTGAACACGCCGAGCGCGAAGTAGTCGGCCTCACCGGCGAGCTCGTTCTGGTCGAGCATGACCTGCTCGCCCTCGCCGTCCTCCTGCCTGCTGCGGCAGTGGATCGCGTACTGCCTGCCCTCCTGGGTACGGGTGTAGTACCACCACTCCCCGCGGCGGACGGGGACGGAGAGATCGGTCTCCTGCGTGCGCGACTTGATCTCGCCGAAGATCGCCTCGCGCAGCTCGTTCAGGTGTGCGGTGCGCTCGTCGCAATACGTGTTCTCGGCTTCGAGGTACGCCTCGGTGTCGGGATCGTCACGATCGAGCAGCCACGCGTACTCGTCGACGACGTCGTCGCCGTGGACGGAACGGGTGGTGGGCACGCGCTTGGCGACGGGAGGGATCGCGGATGCAGTGTCGGTCACGCACGCCAAGGTACAAGCCGCCGGCTGCAGGACCGTCCGCGGAGGTGCCTCAGTCGCCCGCGAGATCGGCGAGCGCGACCGACGGGTCGGCCAGCTGTCCGGGATCGACGGCGGTGCCACCGGTGATGAGCTTCTCGATCGGCTTGACCCCGTCGTCCCACCTGTTCACGTGCAGTCCCGCGACCACGCGACCGCCCGCCAGCCAGAACGCCTGGAACGCCTTGGCCTCGACATCGCCCCTGACCACGATGTCGTCGAACCCGTCCGGCGCGAACCACCCGGAGAACTCCATGCCGACGTCGTACTGGTCGGAGAAGAAGTACGGCACGCGGTCGTACGCGACCTGCTCGCCCATCATCGACCGGGCCGCGACGGGCGCGCTGCGCACGGCGTTGGCCCAGTGCTCGACGCGCAGGCCGCGCCCGTACCTCGGGTAGTGGCTGCGGGCGACGTCGCCGGCGGCGTAGACGTCGGGTTGCTCGGTGCGCAGGCCCGCGTCGACCACCACGCCGTCGTCGACCGCGAGGCCGGCGTCACCCGCGAGCTCGGTGCGCGGCTCGACCCCGACGCCGATGACCACGGCGTCGGCCGCGAGCTCGGTGCCGTCGCCGGTGACCACGGCCGAGACCCGACCCGAGGAGCCGCGCACCTCGGTGACGGTCGTGTCGAGCCTGACGTCGACGCCCTGCGCGCGGTGGACGTCGGCGAAGAAGCCGCCGAGCCGGTCGCCGAGCGCTGCCCGCAGGGGCGCCGCCTGCGGCTCGACGATCGTCACGTCGCACCCGTGCTGCCGAGCGGCCGCCGCGGTCTCCAGACCGATCCAGCCGCCGCCGACGACGACCACCCGGCCACCGGCGCGGATGGTGTCGCGCAGCCGTTCGGAGTTCCCCACGGTGCGCAGGTAGTGCACGCCGTCGAGGTCCGTGCCGGGAAGTCGCAGCTTGCGTGGCGACGACCCGGTGGCGAGCAGGACCTTCGTGTACGCCAGCCGCTCGCCGTCGGCGAGCTCGACCTCGTGGGCGCCGACGTCGAGCCGGACCGCCCGACGGCCGAGGAGGAGCTCGACGGAGTTGTCGGCGTACCAGCTCTCCTCGTGCACGTAGATCGAGTCGCGCTCCTCCTTGCCGAGGAGGTAGCCCTTGGACAGCGGCGGCCGCTCGTACGGACGCTCGCGTTCGGCACCGACGAGGATCACCCGGCCGGCGAACCCGTCCTTGCGCAGGCGTTGGGCCGTCTTCGCCGCGGTGAGGCTCGCTCCGACGACGACGAAGGTCTGCTCGCTGGTCACTCTGGTGTCCTCTCGGGTACGGGACGGCGGTCGGTGCCGCCGGTCGTGCGCAGGGTCGGTGTGGGCAGTGCCTGACGGGTGTCGCGGTGGTCGACCTGGAGCGTGGTGTGGGCGATGCCGTACCGGTCACCGAGCACGCGTTCGGCGGCGACACGCGTCTCGTGGCAGTCGCGGTCCGGTGTCACGAGCACGTGCGCCGACAGCGCGGGGAAGCCCGACGTGACCTCCCAGACATGCAGGTCGTGGACGCCGACGACGCCCGGCATCGCCACCAGGTCGGCCTCGACCCTTCCGGGGTCGAGGCCGCGGGGCGCCGCCTCGAGGAACACCCGGCCGGACTCGCGGATGAGCCCGTAGCCCGCCTTCGCCATGAGGCACGCCACGACGAGCGCCGCGATCGCGTCGGCCCTGGTCCATCCGGTCAGCACCACGACGCCGCCGGCGACCGCGGTGCCGACGAACGCGTAGAGGTCGTTCAGGATGTGCTGGAAGGCGCCCTCGACGTTGAGGCTGCGGCGGTTGGCGCGGCGGAGCAGCATCACCGCGCCGAGGTTGACGACGATGCCCACGAGCGCCGTCACGAGCACCAGCCCGCCTTCGACGTCGGGCGGGTCGACGAGCCGCCGGATGGCCTCGTAGGTGAAGTACCCGACGAGCAGCAGCAAGGTGATGCCATTGGCCTGGGCCGACAGGATCTCGGCACGCTTGAGGCCGTAGGTGTACGACCCGCGCGCCGGGCGGACGGCGAGTCGCAGCGCGACGAGGGCGAGCACGATCGCGACGGCGTCGGTCAGCATGTGGCCGGCGTCGGTGATCAGGGCCAGCGACGAGGCGACGACACCGACCACCACCTCGACCGCCATGAAGCCGAGGATCAGCGTCAGGGCCAGCCCGAGGTACCTCTTGTCGGCATTCGCGTCGACGCCGTGGTCGTGGCCACGACCCTCGCTCAACGGACCTCCCGGACGTATGAGCAGGTGTTCAGCAGTACTCCCGCGCCTGTGCACTGTCAAGGATGCCTCCTGTCGACGGGAGGGTCGCCATCGCCCTACCACGTGCCTCGGTGGTCGGGCACCGCGCGGATGAGCGGGAGGATGCAGACGAGCATCGCGGCGAAGATCATGAAGGCGTGCCCGAGGGTCGCCCCCGGGTCGCCGCTCCGCGCGACGATCGCCGTCGTCATCGACACGGCCACGATGGCGCCGGACTGCCGGAACATGCCGCGCAGCCCGGCGATGGCGGCGACCTGCTCCGGTGCGAGCTGCAGGCTCGCGTTGTTCGCGGCCGGCACCGACATGCCCATGCCGACGCCGGTCGCTCCCGCCGCGATCGCGAGCCACAGGTACGGCGACATGCCCACCGGATGCAGCGCCATGGCGAGCATGCCGCCCGCGACGAGGATGAAGCCCACGAGCATCGGCAGCCGGTAGCCCGTCCGCCGCAGCGCGAGGACGGCGATGCTGGCGATGGAGATCATGCCGATGGCTCTGGCCGTCAGCAGCGTGCCCGCCTCCAGCGCCGGCATGGCGAACCGATGCTCGGCGTACAGCGGGACGAGCGCCCCCAGTCCCATGGCCGCGGTGCCGTACAACAGGTTGATCACGTTCATCACCGCGAAGCCCTTACCCCGCAACAGCTGCGGCGGGATGAACGGCTCCGCGACCCTCCTGGTGTGCCGGGCGAAGAGCACGGCCATGACGACCGCGAACGCCTCGGACACAAGGAACACCGGGTCGAGCGGGCTGCTGCCGGCGGCGCCGAGCGAGGTGATGCCGTACATGAGCGACAGGATGAGGAGGACGAGGAGCAGTACCCCCCGGACATCGGTCTTGCCGGTGACCTTGGGTGGGCTGTGCGGGATGAAGACCAGCCCCAGCGCGATGAGGGCGATGCCTACCGGGACGTTGACGAGGAAGACCTCGCGCCACGACCAGTACGTAACGACCACGCTGCCGATGATCGGCCCGACGATCCCGCCGATCGGGAAGATGCTCGCGAACATGCCGATCGCGCGATCCCTCCCCCGGCCGAACTGGTCGGCGACGATGCCGGTGGCGGACGGCATGAACGCCCCACCGCCCAGCGCCTGCAACGCGCGGCACACCACGAGCAGGTAGATGTCGTTCACCAGACCGCAGCACAGCGAGGCGACGGTGAAGAGCGCGGCGGCGAGGAGGAAGACCTTCTTGCGGCCGTACTGGTCGCTGATCTTGCCGGCGAGCGGCATCGCGACGATCTGCCCCAGCGCGTAGATGGTGATCGTCCAGGCGCTCCAGTTGAGCGGCGCGTCGAGGTCTCGCTGGATGGCCGTCAGCGCCGTGGCGACGATGGTCTGGTCGACCGACGCCATGAACAGCGCCAGCGACACGATCGCGAAGACGATCCTGCGACGAGGGTGTGGTTCGCCCCCACCCGTCGCTGATCTCACAGACAGCCATAGTACTTTGCTTGCCGGCAGGCAACGAAGGGGTTCGGTCATCGTGGACACCGACACGCTCATCCGCATGCGAGCCGTCATCGGCCGGCTCGCGCGGCAACTCAACACCACCGCGACCGGCGAGGGACTCACCCCGACGCAGGCATCGGTGCTCGGGCTCATCTCGGCACGCGGTCCCCTGGGTCTCGCCGAGCTCACCGAGCTCGAGCATCTCAACCCGACCATGCTGTCGCGGGTGATCGGCAAGCTCACCGAGTGGGAGCTGATCCGCAAACGCCCGGCGCCCACCGACCAGCGGGCCGTCATGGTGGAGGTGACCGAGGCGGGCGACGTGCTGTTCGACCGTGTTCGGCTGCGACGCTCGCAGGTCATCGCCCAGTGCCTCGACCGACTCCCCGCCGACGCGGTGACCAAGGTCGTCGACGCCCTGCCGGCGCTGGAGGCGCTGGCCGAGGAGCTACGCGTCCACGGCGGCTCCACCGGCCCTCCGCCACCGGACCGACCGTAGGTGTACCCGCCTCTACGAGACTGCCGCGCTCCGTACGGGCGTGGACGGTGACGTGCTGCCGGCCTCGATGCAGCGCTCGGCGGCGGGATCGCCGCCGGACAGGCGGTCGACTACCGCCTGGAATGCGCGACCGAGTGCAGTGAAGTCCGTAGGCCCCACCGTCTCGACCAGGTATTCCCGCACCCCGGCGACGTGGGTGTACGCCGCCTCCTCGAGCCGGGCGAAGCCGGTGTCGGTGAGGCGCGCCCAGACTCCCCTGCGGTCGACGTCGCAGTGGTCCCGGACGACGAGGCCGTCCTTCTGCAGCCGGTCGACGGTGTGCGACAGGCGGCTGCGTGACTGGTTGCTGAACTCCGCGAGCTCGGCCATCCGGAGGCTGCGGTCGTCGGCCTCGGACAGCCGGACGAGCACCTCGTACTCGGCCAGCGAGAGATCGTGACGTTGCCGCAGGTCACGGTCGAGGCGCTCGGTGAGCATCAGGCTGCCGAGCAGGTAGCGCCGCCAGTCGCGTTGCTGCTGGTCGTCCAGCCATTCGAACTCTGCCACGCCTCTCACGGTAGTCCCTTCGCGCGCCCGGGGAGGCGGGATTTCGTCCCCGGTGGGAATAGTTGACCGCTCAATCATCTTGTGTCTACCGTACCCGTGATTCGGCCACTACGTATCGGAGGAAGCATGACATCGAAGGGCGCGGTTGACACCGCTGCCGCCGGTCTCGTCGCCGGCACCTGGACCATCGACCCGGCGCACACCGAGGTCGGCTTCGCCATTCGGCACCTGATGGCGAAGGTGCGCGGCGCGTTCAACGACGTCGACGGCACCATCGTCGTCGGCGAGACGGCGGAGGCGTCGAAGGTGAGCGTCGAGATCCAGGCATCGTCGGTGGACACCAGGAACGAGCAGCGTGACGGCCACCTCCGCTCGGCCGAGATCCTCGACGTCGAGAAGTACCCCGTGCTGACCTTCACCTCGACGGGTCTGCGCCGCGACGGCGACGACTACGTCCTGGACGGCGACCTGACGGTGACCGACGTCACCAGGTCCGTGTCGCTCGCGGTCGAGTTCAACGGCACCGGGATCGACCCGTGGGGCGGGCTGCGGGCCGGCTTCTCGGCGACGACGTCGATCAGCCGCAAGGACTACGGCGTCGACTTCAACATCCCCCTCCCCGGCGGCGACAAGTCGCTGCTCGGCGACAAGGTGGAGATCACCATCGAGGTCGAGGCCGTCCTGCAGCAGGACGAGCAGGCCTGACCCGCAGGAGCGACTCCCGTGAGGGGCACCCTCACCGTGCCAGAACACGGTGAGGGTGCCCCTCACGTGTCTCCCGGCAGGGGCGTCACACCCTGCCGGCCAGGCGCCTCACGGTTCGACGGGCCAGGTGTGCACCGGCTCGTTGGTGTGCATGTGCGTGCAGTAGCGGCGCAACGTCTCGCGCAGCGCGTCGGGTCGTTCGAGGTGGTTGTCGCGCTCGACCCGGCGCAGCGTGTCGCGTTGCCAGGTCGCGCCGTTGCGACCGGTGAGGCACCGCTGCTCGATGATGCCGAGCAGCTTGTCGCGAAGGCCGGCGTCGACGCCCCAGGCGTCGAGACCCGCCGACGCCCACGGCAGCAGCCGGCGCAGCACCAGCTCGGTCGCGAGCACCTCGCCGACGCCCGGCCAGTAGACCCGCGCCTCGATGCCGTCGCGTGCCGCGGCGTGGAAGTTCTCCTCGGCGGCGCTGAACGACATCTGCGACCACACCGGCCGGTCGGCCTCGGCGAGGTGGTGCACCAGGCCGAAGTAGAACGCGGCGTTGGCCATGATGTCGACGATGGTCGGCCCGGCCGGCAGGACGCGGTTCTCGACCCGCAGGTGTGGACGGCCGAGCACGACGTCGTAGATCGGCCTGTTCCATCGGTAGATCGTGCCGTTGTGCAGCCGCAGCTCGGCGAGCTCGGGGGTGTCGCCGCGTTCGAGCACCTCGACGGGGTCTTCGTCGTCGCAGATGGGCAGCAGCGCAGGGAAGTAGCGGACGTTCTCCTCGAACAGGTCGAAGATCGAGGTGATCCAGCGCTCGCCGAACCAGACGCGGGGCCGCACACCCTGCGCCTTGAGCTCTTCCGGACGCGTGTCGGTGGCCTGCTCGAACAACGCGATGCGGGTCTCGTGCCACAGCTGGCGGCCGAAGAGGAACGGTGAGTTCGCGCCGAGAGCGAGCTGGATCGAGGCGACGGTCTGCGAGGCGTTCCAGTACTCGGCGAACGACTCCGGCGACACCTGCAGGTGCAGTTGCACGCTGGTGCACGCCGCCTCCGGCATGATCGTGTCGGAGTACATCCGCAGTCGCTCGGGACCGCTGATGTTGATGTGCACGTCCTCGCCCCGCGCGGCGAGGATCTGCTCGTTGAGCAGCTTGTAGCGGGGGTTGCCGGAGAACGTCTCGACACCCATGTGCCGCTGCATCAGCGTCGGCAGGATGCCCACCATGACGATGTGCGTGTCGTCCTTGTTCGCGCGGTCCTCCGCGACGTTGAGGCTGGCCCGCACGTCGTTCTCGTACGACGCCAGGCCGTCGCCCGCGATCTGCCGCGGGTCGACGTTGGTCTCGATGTTGAACTGGCCGAGCTCGGTCTGGAACGCGGGGTTCTCGATCAGCTCGAGCACCCGCTCGTTGCGCATCGCCGGGTCGTACGACGCGTCGACGAGGTTGAACTCGATCTCGAGCCCGGTGAGCGGGCGCTCGTGCTCGAACCGGAAGTCCGACAGCATCCGGGCGAGGACGTCGAGGCAGCGACGGACCTTCTGCCGGTACCGCTGCCGGTCCTCGCGTGTGAAGACTGTTGCGTCGACGTCACGACCCACGAGGGTCACCTCCCGGCCGGCGAGCGGTCGACACCAAGACTAGTCCGTCGCCGCGCGCTCACGATCCGTTTGCGCCCACGACGTACAGCAGGTGAACCACGCAGGGACGACGGGCTCAGCGGTCGCCGAGAACGGCCCCGAGGTCGACGCCGGCCCGCAGGGTGCCGGGCAACGCCTCCATGCCGAAGACGTGCGGGCCGAACGCACCGGTCGAGTCGACCCGCACGGAGGCCGGCACCAGCGTGCCGGGCGTCGCGGCGTTGCGCAGCTTGAGCATCTCGCGGCGCGTGCGCAGGTCGCGCTCCCGGCGGACCCATCGAGCGACCTCGGTACGTGCCCGCGCCTTGCGCATGGCGATGCGGTCGCCGTAGGTGTCGACGCCGGCGGTGCTGCGCTTCCCCGCCTCGGCCGCGTGGACCGCGTCGAGGAGCGCCTTCTCCGCCGCGAGCCGCGCCGTGCGCAGCTCGCCGATGTCGCGACTGCTCACGGACAGGCGACGCAGCCGAGCCAGGGCGTCGTCGGCGACGTCGAGGAGGTCGTCGAACGTGGCCGCGAGCTCGCGGTCGGCGGCGTACTGCCGCGTGGCGCCCTCGTCGGGCCGGCGGAAGGGATTCGGAATCGGCACGGTCACTTTCTACCAGCACCGGCCATCAGCACCGGCCGCCGGTGCCGGCCCGGCGTGCGGGTCAGCGGCGCTTGCTCAGGGCGGCGGCGATGTTGACGATCGCGATACCGATCCAGACGATGATCGCGCCGAGGACACCGCCCCCTGCGCCCACGGCGACGATGGCCGTCAGCGGGACGGCGATCGCGGTCGTGACGATGCCCAGGGCGAGCTGGTTGCCGTCCAGGCCGGACTGTTCCGGCGCGGCCCCGTGGTGGCGTTCGGCCACCCGCGCGTCGACCCGCGCGTCGATGGTCTGCTCGAGGCGCTCGATGAACCCCTCGACGAGGGCGCCCTCGTACTCCTCGCCCAGCTCGCGCCTGGCCTCCAGGGAGGCCCGCAGATCGGCACCCGTAGCCGTCTCCTCACGTGGCGTGATCGTGCGGTGATGGGCGGGGAATCGTTGCGCAGGGGTACGGGGATTCGCGCTGGTCCCACGGTCGGCGTCCACGGTTCCGTTATACCGCAGACGCGATATGTCGCGGTCGGACTTGGGGAAAGAATCACCGCGGCGGTCACGATTGGGTGGCAAACCCCCCAACACACCGGGGGCCGTCCCCCGTCGCCGGGTGATGTGCGCCACAATGGGAGTGTCCGTACAACACGAGTTGACGAGAAGCTGGGGGAACACGCCGATGTGCGCCCACGAGCCGCACTGTCCCGAGGCCGGCGCCTTCGATCGCGAAGCGGCCAGGACTGTGGCCACCCACCCCGAGCAGGGGTGGAGCCTGCTGTGCAACGGCATCGTCTTGTTCGACGACACCGGAGAGCTGTTGCCTGACGGCGGGGTCGTCGCCCCGCACCGTCCGACCGACGGACCGCGGGCGACCACCGCGGCCTGACCGACTCACCGGTCGACGCGCCGCTTTCTATCCCTCGGCGAGCTCCTCCAGGGGCGGGCAGGAGCAGACGAGGTTGCGGTCGCCGTACGCCTGGTCGATCCGGCGTACCGGTGACCAGTACTTCGCCACCCGGGTGTCGGGCACCGGGTAGGCGGCCACCTCCCGTGAGTACGGGTGCTCCCACTCCTCGACCAGGCACTCGGCCGTGTGCGGTGCGTTGCGCAGCGGGTTGTCGTCGCTCGGCCACTCCCCCGCGGCCACCCGGTCGATCTCGTTCCTGATCGCGATCATCGCGTCGCAGAACCTGTCGAGCTCGCCGATGTCCTCGCTCTCGGTCGGCTCGATCATCAGGGTGCCGGCGACCGGGAACGACATCGTCGGCGCGTGGAACCCGTAGTCGACGAGCCGCTTGGCGACGTCGTCGACCGTCACCCCGCTGCTCTTGGTGAGCTGGCGCAGGTCGACGATGCACTCGTGCGCGACGAGGCCGTCGCGGCCGGTGTAGAGCACGGGGTAGTGCGGCGCGAGCCGGTGGGCGACGTAGTTGGCGGCGAGCACGGCGGCCATCGTGGCCCGGGTGAGTCCCGGTCCGCCCATCATCTTGATGTACGCCCACGTGATCGGCAGAATCCCGGCGGAGCCGAACGGCGCGCCGGCGATCGGGGTGTCGTCCTGCGGCAGGTAGGGCGCGAGGTGTGCGCGCGCCGCGACGGGTCCCACGCCGGGACCGCCGCCACCGTGCGGGATGCAGAACGTCTTGTGCAGGTTGAGGTGGCTGACATCGCCGCCGAACTTGCCCGGCTTGGCGAGACCGAGCAGGGCGTTGAGGTTGGCGCCGTCGACGTAGACCTGTCCCCCGGCCTCGTGCACGAGCGCGCACAGCTCGGTGACGGTCTGCTCGTAGACCCCGTGCGTGGAGGGGTACGTGATCATGATCGCGGCGACCCTGCCCTCGTGGGCCGCGAGCTTGGCCCGCAGGTCGTCGAGGTCGACGTTGCCCGAGTCGTCGCAGCCGACGACCACGACGCGCATGCCGGCCATGACCGCGCTCGCGGCGTTGGTGCCGTGCGCCGAGGATGGGATGAGGCAGACGTCGCGCTCGAGATCGCCGGCGGCGCGGTGGTAGCCGCGGATCGCGAGGAGGCCGGCGAGCTCGCCCTGGCTACCGGCGTTGGGCTGCAGCGACACCGCGTCGTAGCCGGTGATCTCGGTCAGCCACGCGGAGAGCTGCTCGATCAGCTGGCGGTAGCCGGCGGTCTGCTCGGCAGGTGCGTACGGGTGGACGTCGGCCCAGCCGGGCCAGGTGATCGGTTCCATCTCGGCCGCGGCGTTGAGCTTCATCGTGCACGACCCGAGCGGGATCATGCCCCGGTCGAGCGCGTAGTCCTTGGCCGAGAGGCGGTGCAGGTAGCGCAGCATCGCGGTCTCCGAGCGGTGGCTCGCGAAGACCGGGTGGGTGAGGTACTCGGACTCCCTGGCCAGGGCCGCGGGGACCGAGTCCTCCGTGGACGGGTCGAGCGCCTCGACCCGGTGGGTGGTGATGCCGAACGCCGCCCAGATCGTCTCGACGTGCGCGGAGACGGTGACCTCGTCACACGCGACGCCGACGTGGTCGTCGTCGACCAGGCGCAGGTTGACCCCGCGCGCCCGCGCACGCTCGACCACGGCCACCGCGCCGCCTGGCACCCGCACCAGCACCGTGTCGAAGAAGTGCTCGTGCACGACCTCGACGCCGCTGTCGGCGAGACCCGCCGCGAGGACGGCGGCGTAGCGGTGCACGCGCTGCGCGATGCGCCGGAGTCCCTCCGGGCCGTGGTAGACGGCGTACATGCTCGCGATGACGGCAGGCAGGACCTGCGCCGTGCAGATGTTGCTCGTGGCCTTCTCACGGCGGATGTGCTGCTCGCGGGTCTGCAGCGCGAGGCGGTACGCCCGCGCGCCGTCGGCGTCGACGGACACCCCGACGAGCCGGCCGGGCAGCGAGCGCTGGAGGCCGTTGCGTACGGCCAGGTAGCCGGCGTGCGGGCCGCCGTACCCCATCGACATGCCGAAGCGCTGGGTGGTGCCGACGGCGATGTCGGCGCCGGAGTCGCCGGGAGCGGCCAGCAGGGTGAGGGCGAGCAGGTCGGCGGCGACGATCGTCAGCGCGCCGCGCTCGCGCGCGGCGGTGGCCACGGCCGTTAGGTCGCGAACGGCACCCGAGGTGCCCGGGTACTGCACGAGGACGCCGAAGTAGTCACCGGCGGGCAGCTCGCCGCCGGACAGGTCGGCGACCGTGACGTCGATGCCGGCCGCCTCCGCGCGCGTACGCACGACCGCGATGGTCTGCGGCAGGCAGTCGGCGTCGACGAGGAACGAGCCGGCGCCGCGCACGCTGCGCCGCGCCAGCGACATCGCCTCGGCCGCCGCGGTCGACTCGTCGAGCAGCGACGCGTTCGCGTACGGCAGGGCGGTGAGGTCGGCGATCATCGTCTGGAAGTTGACGAGCGCCTCGAGCCGGCCCTGGGAGATCTCCGGCTGGTACGGGGTGTAGGCGGTGTACCAGGACGGGTCCTCGAGGACGTTGCGACGGATCACCGGCGGGGTGATCGTGCCGTAGTAGCCGAGACCGATCATCGAGGTCAGCACCGTGTTGCGCGCCGCCATCGCGCGCAGCTCCCCGAGCGCCTCGGCCTCGGAGGAGGCGGGCGGCAGGTCGAGGCCCGTGGTGTCGCGGATGTCCTCGGGCAGTGCGGCCGTCACGAGCTCGTCGACACTCGGCCGACCGATCGTCTTGAGCATGCGCGCCTCGGCGTGTGCGTCGATGCCGACGTGCCTGTCGACGAACTGCCACCCGGTATGCAGATCTGCGATCGACGGGCGGTCTGTCACGAGGGTCTCCTCCCACTCCGGCGCAGGCGACTGTCGAAGCCGCCAGTGCCGCTTGGCTGATCATCGGCAGTGCTGGCGTCCCCGATCTGTCGCCGCCGGGGGCGGCGGCTCCAGAGCAGTCGCTCGCACGTGGTCGTGGGTGCCTGAGAGTTTCCGGGGATGGGTTGCCCCTTCGGCGCCCTCGGTCGCGGTGTCACGACGACCTCGGGTCTCTCCCACGTGGAGACGGTGACCTGGACCCACGATACCGACATCCGAGACGCC
This sequence comes from Streptosporangiales bacterium, assembly GCA_009379955.1. Taxonomy (NCBI): domain Bacteria; kingdom Bacillati; phylum Actinomycetota; class Actinomycetes; order Streptosporangiales; species Streptosporangiales bacterium. Next base: position 13,924 of record WHST01000140.1, read on the forward strand.
GATGGCGCCGGACACCCCGCGGCGTGTCTCCCGCCGTCACACGACGTCGTCAGAGCCCCAGCATGCTCTGGCGCGCTGAGGCTCTGACAGACGTGCGGAGTTACGCGGTGCGGTACGCGCGGCGCTGGGCGAGCTCGTCGCGCGGGTCGGACTCGACATCCTCGGCCGGCAGCTCGCCGGGCAGCTCGGCCAGCGTGCCCTCGACCTCGCGCCAGACACCGCCGAGCGCGATGCCGAAGACGCCCTGCCCGCCCTGGAGCAGGTCGACGACCTCGTCGGCGGACGTGCACTCGTACACGGTGGCGCCGTCGCTCATCAGCGTGACCTGGGAGAGGTTGTCGACGCCCTGGTCGCGCAGGTGCTCGACGGCTGTCCTGATCTGGTGGAGGGACACGCCGGCGTCGAGAAGTCGCTTGACGACCTTGAGGACGACGACGTCGCGGAAGCCGTACAGCCGCTGGCTGCCTGACCCGTGCGCCGAGCGCACGGTCGGCGAGACGAGCCCGGTGCGGGCCCAGTAGTCGAGCTGGCGGTAGCTGATCCCGGCAGCGCTGCAGGCCGCCGGCCCGCGAAAGCCCATCTGCTCGGGGATCGCCGGAGCGGGCCCGTCGAAGAGCAGCCCCTGCTCGGCAGCCTGCCGACGCACCTGCTCGGTGACGGCACCCTCTGCCTTGTCGCCGCTTGCTGCCACTCGGACCTCCGGCTGTGTGACTACCCCGGTGTAACTACATGGGTGAACGTAGCTACACGTGGACGGTAAGTCGTCGGTGGCGGCGGGTCAACAGAGCGGGTCGGCGCGTCGCCCGAAATCTCACCCTCAACTTGAGGTCGAGGGTGAGTCCCGTCGTCGGCGCCTCAGCCGGGCGAGGACCCGGGAGGCGTGTCGCCGAGGTGCCGGCCGAAGTCCTCCGGCGTGATCGTGTCGAGGAACTCGCGGAACTTCTCCACCTCGTCCTCCTGCTCCCCCGGCATCGCCACACCCTCGGCGGCCAGGACGTCCTCGGTGCAGACGATGGCCGCCCCGGTGCGGAGGGCGAGCGCGACGGAGTCGGACGGACGGGCACTGAGCTCGACGCCGTTGGAGAAGACGAGATCGGCGTAGAAGGTGCCGTCACGGACTTCCACGATGCGGACCTCCGCCAGGCTCACCTGGAACGCCTCGAGCAGGTTGCGTAACAGGTCGTGCGTGAGCGGCCGAGGAGGCGTCATGCCGTTCTGGGCGTACGCGATCGCGCTGGCTTCGACAGGACCGATCCAGATCGGCAGGTAGCGTTCGCCGTCCTCTTCCTTCAGCAGGAGGACGGGTTGTTGCGAGGGCATCTCTACGCGGACGCCCACGACGGCCATTCGGTTCATCGTGCGCTCACCGCCCCGATATCGTCGCAGGCCCAGTCGTACGTCGTGGACCGTTGAGGGCAACACTTCCACGAGCAAACCTACATGGATCGCCGCCATTGGTCAGGATGCCCCGGGGGTGCAATGAGGTATCAGTTCCGCTGATCGGTCCGACCGGCCTCAACGAGGGCCCAGTCGGAACTTGACCAGGCTCGCGTGCAGCCGGACGAACAGGGCCGCGATCTCGCGACCGGTCTCGTCGGCGTCGGAGGTGGCCGAGCCGCGACTGCGACGCATCGGGGTCAGCACCTGCTCCACCAGCCCGACCTCGCGGTCGGCGGCCGCGCGGAAGCCCCGCAGGTGCCGCGGCTCGATGCCGAACGCGGTGAGCTCGGCGATGGTCCGTGCGATGAGCAGGGCGTCCTCGTCGTAACTGACGGTGCCGTGCAGCGGCGCGACGAGGCCGTACTGCTCCAGCGTGTCGAGCTGGTCGGACAGCAGTCCGCTGGCCGTGAGGAGGTCGTCGCGGGAGAAGCGGGTGACGGTGCGTTCGGCGAACTTCTCCGGCCCGGGAAGGGCGACGCCGGCCGGCAGCGGTCCCCTGGTCGAGACGACCGGCGAGTCGCCGTCGAGTGCGTCGAGCTGCTCCCTGATGACCCGCAGCGGCAGGTAGTGGTCGCGCTGCGCGGCGAGGATGTACTGCAGGCGCTCGAGGTCGGCGTACGTGAACTTGCGATACCCCGACGGGGTGCGATCCGGCTCGACCAGTCCCTCGGACTCGAGGAACCTGATCTTCGAGATCGTGACGTCGGGAAACTCGGGGCGGAGCTTTGCCAGCACCTCCCCGATGGTCATGTACGCCCGATTCGGGAGCGCGGAGCTCACTCCCCACCAGCCCCCGGCGCCTCGAAGAACACCAGCCGGAACTTCCCGATCATGACCTCGTCGCCACCGGTGAGCGGCGCGGAGTCGATGCGCTCGCGGTTGACGTAGGTGCCGTTGAGACTGCCGACGTCGGCCACCGTGAAGTCGCCGCCCGCACGACGGAACTC
>WHST01000141.1 GCA_009379955.1 Streptosporangiales bacterium
CAGGTACGGCACCGGGCTCTTGTAGCCGAGGTCGGTGGCGATGCCCTGGTCGATGACCTGCCGGACCAGGCCCTGCTCGATCGTCGCGGTCATCCGGGTGATCTCCTCGACCACGGCGACGACGCCTTGCACGTCGTCGCCGCGGAGCACACCGAGGTGGGTGCGGGTGAGCCCGGCGACCTGCTCACGCAGGGACAGCACACGTTCCCACACCGCGTCCGCGGTGTCAGGTGCCGTCATGTCGCCGTCCATAACCGAATTCTAGACCCCGGCGGTGGCAATAGATCGGGAAATATCGGACACCCGACCAGCGTATAATGTCACGGGTGGATAACGGTTCCGAAGGTTTAGCGAGAGGCGACGCAAGGTGCCGAAGAGGGTCCGTTACCAGCAGGTGAACCAGGGAGTGTGGCAGCCACAGAGCTGCCTCACCCCGTAGACGCGCGGTTTTATGGGGTCGGTCGCCGGGTGTCAAGGAACCGCCAGACCGGTAATCCCACAAAAGTCGTTGTGCGGTTTCTTGACACCCGGCGACCGACCCCCACAATCAAGAAAGGGGTGAGGCAGCGGACCCACAGCAGCCGGCCCACAGCACCACAGCAAACCCTAGAACAACCCCACCGTGTCGCCGTTCTCGTCCAGGTCGATGTGCGCCGCCGCCGGATCCGACCCGAGGCCCGGCATCGTCCGGACCTCGCCGCAGATGGGGTACACGAACCCCGCTCCCACCGACGCCCGTACCTCACGGACGGGAAGCGTCCAGCCCGTCGGCGCACCCTTGAGCGCAGGGTCGGACGACAGCGACAGGTGGGTCTTCGCCATGCACACCGGCAGGTCACTGAACCCCGCCCGCTCGTACATCGCCAGCTGGCGTGACGCCTGCGGCGTGTAGTCGACGCCATCCGCGCCGTAGACCTTCCGTGCCACGGTCTCGATCTTCTCCGGCAGGCTGTAGCCGTCGGGATAGAGCAGCTCGAACGCGCTCGGCTCGTCCGCCGCTTCGACCACGGCCTCGGCGAGGTCGACGGCTCCGTCGCCGCCCTCGGCGAAGTGGTTCGCGACGGCGAAGCGGGCGCCGAGCTCCTCGGCGACCCGGCGGATGACCGCGTACTCCGACGCGTGGTCCGTCGGGAACGCGTTGACCGCCACGACGGCCGGGATGCCGTGCAGGCGGATGTTCTCGATCTGCTTGCGCAGGTTCGACGCCCCGGCGGCGACGTCGTCGGGGTTCTCGGCCAGCAGGGCGTCGGGCAACGGCCTGCCTGCGACGATCCGGTACTTGCCCGAGTGCGCCTTCAGCGCCCGCACCGTCGTGACGACGACGGCAGCGTCGGGCGCCTCGCCGGACGTGCGGCACTTGATGTTGAAGAAGCGCTCGGCTCCCATGTCGGCGCCGAACCCCGCTTCGGTCACCACGTACTCGCCGGCGCGGAGCGCGATGAGGTCGGCGACGACAGACGAGTTGCCGGTCGCGATGTTGCCGAACGGTCCGCAGTGCACGAGGGCCGGCGTGTTCTCCAGCGTCTGGACGAGGTTCGGCTTGATCGCCTCACGGAGCAGCACGGCCATCACGCCCGCCGCGTGCAGCTCCTCGGCCGTGACCGGCTCACCGCCGGCGGTGTAGCCGACGACGATGCGGCCGAGGCGTGCACGCAGGTCCTGCAGCGACGTCGTGAGGGCCAGCGTCGCCATCACCTCGGACGCGGCCGTGATGTCGAAGCCGGTCTGGCGCGGCACCCCGTCGGCCCACGCGCCGAGACCGACGATGATGTTGCGCAACGCACGGTCGTTGACGTCGAGCACACGCCGCCACGTGATGCTCGACGGGTCGAGTCCCAGCGCGTTGCCGTGGTGCAGGTGGTTGTCCACCATGGCGGAGAGCTGGTTGTGCGCCGCGGTCACGGCGTGCATGTCGCCGGTGAGATGGATGTTCAGCTTCTCCATCGGGACGACCTGGCTGTAGCCGCCGCCGGCCGCGCCGCCCTTGATCCCCAGCGCCGGTCCCATCGAGGCCTGCCTGATCGTCACCACCGCGGTGCGGCCGATGCGGTTCAGGCCCTGGGCGAGGCCGACGGTAGTCGTCGTCTTCCCCTCGCCGAGCGGCGTCGGCGTGATCGCACTCACCACGATGTATTTTGCCCGCGGACGGTCGGCGAGCTCCTCGATCGCGTCGAGGCTCACCTTCATGACGTCACGGCCGTACGGTTCGAGGAGATGGGACCCGAGTCCCATTGCATTGGCGATGTCCTCGACCGGTTTCAGCGAGGCACGTCGCGCGATGTCGAGATTGCTCGGAATTCCCATCGCGACCTCCCACGATAAGCGTGGCGTCGGGCACGTCCGAGCGGTAGGAACCAATATCCGATCAGCTCATCATGAGAACCTATTACGGCGGGCGTTCACCACCAGCCGCCGCGGTTGAATGCCTCGCGCCGGGTGTCGACGCCGGCGGTCGCGACGTCGGCTCCCGGACGCGACGACGCGCGCATCCGTACGTTCGCGACGCTCTCGCTCTTGCGCCGGACCCTCGACGCCACGGCGTGCAGGCGTCGCGGCGGCGCCGCACCGTCCGACTCCGCGAGGGCGATCTCGACCAGTGTCGCCGCCGGAAGCGGAAGGTCGACACTCGTCCGCCAGACGGCACGCAGCCGCCGGGTGAGGTCGACGTCCGCGACGGGCACCGTGACGAGCCGTCCCGTCCGCCGCTCGTCCTCGACGCTGCGCAGGCTGATCACCGCTGCACCGACCCCCGCGGCCACCGCCTGCTTCACCGCGGTGGTCGACGCGAGCTCGAGGTGCGGCACGCCCTCGCACAGCTCGCCGAGCTCGCGGTCGAGGACCTCCCGCGCACCGGAACCTCGTTCGCGCAGCACGAGCACGCCGGCGGCGAGCTCGCCGGCGGTGAGCGGGCGCCGCAGGCCGGCCCACGGGTGGGTCGGTGCCACGATGACGCCGAGCTCGTCGCTCACGACGGGGCGGTCCATCAGCCCCGCGTGCGGGCACGGGTCACCGACGAACCCGACGTCGACCTCGCCGCTGCGGACGCGTTGCGCGACCTCGTGCGAGTTCTCCACCCGCAGCTCCACGGTCACCTCGGGCAACCGGGCCCGCAGGGACGTCAACCAGCGCGGCATGAGGTACTCCGCCGTGGTCAGCCCGGCCGCGACGCGCAGCCACCCGTGCTCGGCGTCGCGCAGGGCGGCCGTTCCCGTCAGCAGGTCGGACGCGGCGTCGACGACGACGCGGCCCCAGCGGGCGACCCGCACCCCTGCCGGCGTGAGGCGCGAGCCGGAAGGAGAGCGTTCGAGCAACCGCAGACCCAGCCTCCGCTCGACCGCCTGGATCCGCGCGCTCGCCGCGGGTTGGGAGATCCGGTGCTCACGTGCCGCCTTGCCGAGGCTGCCGAGCCGCTGGACGGTGAGCAGCAGGTCGAGATCGGTGAGGTCGAGCAGACCGGGCGGTAGGACCATGGGAGGAACCTCTTCCGGGGACTTGGCGGAGCGGTCACGGAGAGTCGATGTCCGGGACCCTCACCACGCCACCTCGAGCCGACGGCGACACCGACCCCCGCGTCTGCGGCCACGGAGAGATCTCCGCATCCGCCACCTCCAAGCGTCAGCGCCCGGTTCCCTGCGCGGGCCGGGCACCGCCCGGCCTCACCCGAGTCAAGCACCGGGGCGCGGACGCCGAAAGAGCACTGCGTACGCAATAGAGCACGACCGTTGTGCAGATCTGCACACATACCGCAGAATCGTCACCGATGACGCGATTACGGGCAGACGACCTGCTCTACCTGCTCGAGGTCGTCAGAACCGGCCGTTTGGTCGACGCCGCCCAGCGGCTCGGCGTCGACCACACCACCGTCGCGCGCCGCATCGGCGCACTCGAGAAGGCCGTCGGGCACCGGCTGGTCGACCGCACGGCGCGCGGATGGCGGCTCACCGACAACGGCGAGGAGCTGCTCACCCACGCCGAGGCGGTCGAGACGGCGGTCCACTCCGTCACGCGGGCCGACGCCAGCTCGCGCAGCAACCTCGGTGGGACCGTGCGCATCGCCGCACCCGACGGGCTCGGCTGCACGGTGGTGCCCGACGCCGTCGTCGACCTGCGGCACCGGCATCCGCAGCTGGAGTTCGAGCTCACCACCGCCACGCGGCGCTTCGACATCACCTCGCGCGACTACGACGTGGCGATCACCCTGCAACGTGCGCAGTCGCGCCGGCTCGTCGTGCAGCACCTCACCGACTACCGCATGGGCCTGTACGCCACGCGCGACTACCTCGCGACGCATCCGCCCGTCAGGTCCCGGGAAGACCTCGGACAGCACGCGCTCATCTGGTACGTCGAGTCGCTGCTCGAGGTCGCCGAGCTCGACATCTTCGAGACCCACGTGCTGCCGCGACGACCGGTCCTCAGGAGCTCCAACGTCTCCGCCCAGCTCCGGTTCGTCACCGCGCACGGCGGCATCGGGTTCCTGCCACGCTTCCTGGTGATGGACCGGCCGGATCTCGTGCCCGTGCTGCCCGACGTCGTGTCGGCACGCCGCACGATGTGGCTCGTCGCACGCAGGGAGTCGCTCGGCCTCGCCCGCGTCGCGACCACCGTCGACGCGCTCATCGCGTACGCATCGACGTTGCAGGAGACGCTCGGCGTCGGTCCCGGCGCTGACCCGCAGCCGCTCACCCAGCGCTGACGTCGAGCCCACCCAGGTGCCAACGAACGGTTATGAGCTCATCCGCACTCACCAGGTACCGGGCATTCGTGCACGTTGGCATAGTTCGACGGGTACCCCGCTGGGAGGGATCGCCATGACAGAGGTCCGTACGCAGCCCCCCTCCACGACACCGGAGTCACAGGGGCTCAATCTCATCGACACCGACGTGCACGAACGGGCAGACCTGCGCGCGCTGCTCCCGTACCTGGACCCGATCTGGCGCAAGTACATCACCGACTTCGAGTGGCAGCCCGACCGCGTGCTGCCGTTCGCGCAGTACTCCGCCGGCGGTCTCGACCGCGCCGACGCGAAGCTTCCCGACGGCAGCCCGGGCGGGTCCGACTACAACCTGATGCGGCAGCAGCTGCTCGACGAGTACGACATGGACTACGCCGTCCTCACCGGGTGGCTCGACGCGTCCGCGCTTCACCCCGGCTGGCCCGAGTTCAAGACCGGGCTGATGTCCGCGTACAACGACTGGCAGATCGAGAACTGGGTCGAACGTGACCCGCGGATCCTCGGCTCCGTCCACGTGAACTGTCACGATCCTGCCGGTGCCGCGCGTGAGATCGACCGCGTCGGCTCGCACCCCAAGGTCGTGCAGGTCGCCCTGTACATCGGCGACAAGCCGTTCGGCGACCCGTACTACCACCCCATCTTCGAGGCAGCGGTACGCAACAACCTTCCGATCGGCATCCACCACAGCGAGAACTCGCCGACCGCGCTCGGGTACCACCGCTACTACATCGAGTGGCACACCCTCGTGCCGCAGGTGTTCATGTCGGAGATGGTCAGCCTCATCTTCAACGGTGTCTTCGACAAGTACCCGGAGCTGAAGGTCATCATGATCGAGGGTGGCGTCAGCTACGTCCCGCACCTGATGATGCGTGCCGACCAGCAGTACAAGCAGCTGCGCTCCGAGGTGCCGTGGGTGAAGCGGATGCCCAGCGACATCATCAGGGACCACTTCCGCTTCTCCACCCAGCCGATGGAGGAGATGACGAGCGAGGCGTTCCTCCGGATGATCGACCAGCTCGGGTCCGAGGACCTCTTCTGCTTCGCCACCGACTACCCGCACTGGGACTTCGACTCCCCGTGGGAGGCATTGCCCCGCGACCTCCCCGAGGGCCTGCGGAAGAAGATCTTCTACCAGAACGCCAAGGACCTCTACCCGAAGATGCCGGCGCTCCGCACGCCCTGAGCCGCGAGACCGACGTCAACACCGGCTGCCTTCGGCGGCTTCGCAGAGAGAGAGGGGTCGATGTGAAGCAGGTGGTCTGCCGCAAGGACGAGCTCGGCCCCGGGTGCATGACCCGGGCACAGCTCGGACCGATTCGCATCGCGGTGATCCGAACGAGGAACGGCAGCCTGCACGCGGTCGCGGCCAAGTGCCTCCACCAGGGCGGCCCGCTCGACCTCGGACGGTTGTACGACCACCACGCGACCGGTGAGGTCGGCGAGTACACCGTCGACCTCGAGCGCACCGTCCTCAAGTGTCCGTGGCACGGGTACGAGTACGACGTCAGCACCGGTCGCACGGTGTTCGACGAGAAGCGGTGCGTGCCGACGTTCGTCGCCCGCGAGGACGGCGACGACATCGTCGTCGAGCTGGGGAGTCCACCCAGACGGTGACCACACCGGGTCACACACGGATCAGAGTTGATCACGGGGACGGGTCAGGAGGAGCACGATGAAGGAACCCGTCGGAGGTGCCCGGCCGCGAGACGAGCAGCCGGACGACGTGCCGCCGGAGGCCGGTGAGATCCAGGGCAAGGCGTCCGGGCAGAAGCTGCGCATCCCGTTCCGGCAGTCGCTGCTCGTGGCGTTGGCCGCCGGCGTGGGCTACGGCTTCGACGCGTACGCGGTCAACATCTACGGACTCGTCCTGCCCCACATCCGCGAGAGCCTCGACGTCAGCCTCAAACACCCTCGGCACGATCGGCTCGATCTTCCTGGTGGGCTATACCGTCGGCACAATCGGCTTCGGGATCGCCGCCGACAAGTTCGGCCGCCGCGACACCCTCGGGCTGTCGATCCTGGTGTACGGCGCGACCACCGCGCTCGGCGGCCTGACGCAGAACATCGGGCTGTTCGGCGCACTCCGCTTCCTCACCGGCGTCGGCGGCGCGGGAGAGCTCGCGGTCGGCGCACCGTACACGTGCGAGATGTGGCCCAAACGGGTCCGCGCGATCGGGACGGGCGGGATCATGTTCTCGCTCTACTCGCTGGGCTACATCATGGCCGGCGGCGCCGCGCTCGTCATCGTGCCGAGGTGGGGCTGGGAGTGGACGTTCATCTTCGCGGCCGCCCCGGCGCTGATCATCTTCGTCATGCGTCGCTTCCTCAGCGAGTCGGTCCGCTACGTCATCGCCAAGGTCGAGGCCGAGGTCGAGGCGAAGAAGGCGGCGGCGACCAAGAAGCCGAAGATCTGGCAGATCCCCGGCGCGAAGAAGCACATCGCGATCGGCTGGATGATCTACACGGCCAACGCGGTCGGGTACTGGGGCATGACCGTCTTCCTCACGACGTTCATGGTGGAGAAGTTCGGTGTCACGACGGCCAAGGCCATCACCTACGCGATGCTCTTCTACGTCGTGCAGTTCTTCTTCTGCTACATCGGCACCGCGCTCGCCGACTTCGTCGGCCGCCGGTTCTCCGCCATCCTCGGCGCGGTCATCATGATGGTCTGCACCGCGGCGGGCGCCCTCAGCGACACGTTGGGCCTGTACCTGATCTTCGGCGGGACCTCCATCGCGATGCTCGGCTGGCTGTGGGGTGTCGGCGACACCTACATCTCCGAGCTGTTCCCGACGCGGGTGCGCGGCACCGGCTTCGGGATCTCCGTCGGCGGCGGCCGGGTGATGTCGATCTTCGCGCCGGTCCTCGTCGGCTGGGGCATCACGACCTTCGGGCCGACGGCGCCGTACCTCGCGTTCACCGGACTGTGGATCCTCACGATCGTGGGCTACGCCCTCGGTCCGGAGACCGCGAACAAGGAACTGGAAGAGATCTCCCTCGAGGAGGAACCGACCGTGCCAGGACAGACCCGCGTATCCGAGGGGAGCTGATCGAGATGACGGACCAGAAGGCACAGAAGCGCAGGAAGGTCACCATCCCGTCGCTCATGTCGAAGATGGCGGCCGAGGACCCGATCGTCCAGATGGCCATCTACGACTACCGCTCGGCGGTGATCGCGGACCGGCTCGGCGGCATCGACATCCTGTGCGTGTCCGACACTGGCGGCATGATCCTCTTCGGTCACAAGGACACCACGTCCGTGACGTTCGACGAGGTCATGAGCATGGCCAAGGCCGTGCAACGCGGCTCGAAGTACGGCCTGCGCATGGTCGACATGCCGTACTGGAGCTTCCACGTCTCCGCCGCCCAGGCGGTCGAGAACGCGGGACGCTTCGTGCACGAGGCCGGCGCCGAGGTGATGAAGTGCGAGGGCAACCAGCACCATGCCCCGAACATCGAGGCGATCGTAAAGGCCGGCATCCCCGTCCAGGGACATATCGGCGTCACCCCGATGCGGATGGCGCAGCTCGGCGGCTTCCGCGCACAGGGCAAGACCGCCGACACCGCGAAGGCGCTCGTCGACGACGCGTGGGCGATGGTCGACGCCGGCTGCTTCTCGATCCTCTGCGAGGTCACCACTGACGACGTCGCGCAGTACCTCGCGGAGACACTGCCCGTCCCGGTGATCTCGCTCGGCGCGGGCAGCAAGACCCACGGCGTGCACATCATCACGAGCGACCTGTTCCACATGTACGAGGAGCACACGCCGCGGCACTCGAAGATCTACTTCGACATCATCCCCGTCTTCGAGGACGTGTTCACGCAGTACCGCGACGAGGTGAAGAAGCGGGTCTACCCCGGCCCGGAGCACACGGTCTTCATGGCCGAGGACGAGCGCAAGAAGTTCCTCGAGCTGATGAACGGCTAGACCTCTCATGACCCAGCAGACGGACTTCGTCGAGGTCGACGTCGGCGCGCTGGCGGACGGCCAGATGATGCGCGTCGACGTCGGCGGCCGGCGCGTCCTGCTGGCCAGGGTCGACGGAGAGCTGCACGCGATCGACGCGGTCTGCACCCACGAGCGTGCGTACCTCGACGAGGGCGCGCTCGTCGGGCACGTCGTCTACTGCCCGCTCCACTACAGCGCCTTCGACGTGCGGTCGGGCGAGGTGCTCGGTCCGCCCGCGGACCGGTCGACGCAGCGGTACACAGTCGAGGTCGTCGACGGCTCGGCGCGGATCAGCACCGAGCCTGCGACCGCCGGGGACGACGGCGCGGGCACGACGGACGACACGGCTCCGGTCACGGCAGACGTGCGCACGTTGCCGGCGGAGCGGCCGAGGACGCTGCACTCGAGGATGGTCGACCCGATCGACCGCCTCGTCTGGCCGGAGCGTCTTGCCACGAGGATCCACGCCGCGATCGGACCGCTGCGCCTGCGGCTGGCGCGTGCGGGGCTGATGGACCTGCTGCACGGTCGGTGGCTCGGGCACGCACTGCACCCGGCGCTGAGTGACATGCCGATCGGCCTCTGGGCCGGCTCGCTGCTGCTCTACCTGGTGGGCTGGTCCGGCGCCGCCGTCCTGCTGAGCATCGTGGGGATCGCCGCCGCGCTCGGGGCGGCCGCGACGGGCACCGCCGACTGGACGGCCACCGACGGGCACGAACGACGCGTCGGCCTCGTGCACGGCCTCGTCATGCTCGGCGCGCTGCTCGTGCAGTGCGGCTCGGTCGTCGCCCATTTCGCCGGCGGTCACGTCGTGGCGGTGATCCTCTCCGCCGCGAGCATCGCCGTCACCCTCGGCGCCGCGTACCTCGGCGGCCACCTGGTGCTCGGCCGGGGCACGATGGTCGACCACACGGCCTGGCCCGAGCACGCGCCCGGATGGGAGCGGGCACTCGCCGAGGACGAGCTCGGCCTCGGCGCGACCGTCCCCGTCGACGTGGGGCAGCGCAAGGTCCTGCTGCACCGCGACGGCGACGACCGGATCTCCGCGATCGAGGCGGTGTGCAGCCACGCGGGCGCGCCGCTCGCCCTCGGCGCGACGTGCGAGGGCGTGGTCACCTGCCCGTGGCACGACTCGCGGTTCCGGCTGCGCGACGGCGCCGTCCTGCGCGGTCCCGCGACGTTCCCGCAGCCGGCGCTCGACGTCCGGGTCGCGGACGGGTGGATCGAGGTACGGTCCCCGCGTCCCGCCGCGCCGGACGTCCGTTGACACTGGCCCGGTGAGCCAGGAGGTCGTGACCACCGGGGTGTGGGTGGCGGGGGCGGTCATCGCCCTCGCCGCCGGCTACGTGCAGGGCCTCACCGGGCTCGGCTTCGCGATCGTGTTCACCCCGCTGTACGTCCTGTTCGTCCCGCGGCCGCACGAGGTCGTCCTGCTCTCCCTCCTGCTCGGCACCGTGCTGAGCCTCGGCGTCCTGGCCGACAGCCGCAGGGCGTTCCGGGTCAGACGTTCGGTGCCGCTGCTCGTCGGCGCCGCGGTCGGCACGCCCGCCGGCGTCGCCGTGCTCTCGTTCGTCCCGAACGACGCGCTCACGATCCTCATCGCCGTGACCGCGCTCGTCGCCGCGGCCCTGTGGATCGTCCGGCTCCCCCCGCCGACGAGCCACGAGACCGCCGCCGTCGGCCTCGCGGGACTGCTCGGTGGCTTCCTCAACGGCAGCACCAGCATGGGCGGACCGCCGCCCGCCCTCGTGGCGTCGATGCAGCGCTGGCCGGTCCAGGAGAGCCGTGCGGCCCTCACGACGTTCAACCTGGCCAGCTACGTCATCGCGGTCGCCGTCGGTCTCACCGCCGGGCTCGCCGACGGCGGCTTCCTGCTTCGCGGCCTCCTGCTGCTACCCGTGGCGATCGGCGGCAGCATCCTCGGCGCGTGGTCCGCCAGGCGCGTGTCGCGCCAGGCGTTCGGCCGCGTCCTCGCCGGTGTGGTCTGCGTGGCAGGCGTACTCGCACTGGTGTCGACGTTCACCTGACGCCGGTACGCGTCAGCCGTGTGCCGCCAGGATCTCGCGGTGCAGGTCGAGGAGCCTCGGGACGTCGTCCCGCTCCGCGCGCGCCATGCCGCACTCCGTGCAGATCCCCCATTCCCGGCCACCCAGGTGCTGGTCGACGACCCTGACCTGCTCGGCCGTGGTACCCGGCTCCTGCCCGTCGGGGTGGTACGGCACGAGGGCGAGGTACAGCTCCGTCTCGGCCGGCACCGCGAGCCCGCTCAGCGGCGCGAAGAACGCCGCGTCGGCACGGTTCTGCGGCACCGTGAACGCGAAGAAGCTCACCGGCCGCCGCGCTCCCGCGACGACCGCGTTGGTCACCCGCACCTGCAGCTCGAGCGACTCCGGCTCCTTGAAGTGCCGGTGCCCGTAGTCGCCGTAGCACAGGTGCAGACCCACGGGCACGTCGTCGGGAACCTCGTCGACGCAACGGACGAGGCGTTCGACCACGGCCTCGAACGGAAAGCGCTCGCCGCCCTCGAAGCCGCCCTCCAGGATCCCGAACTCGACGGCGACGTCCCACTGCACCGCGACGTCGTCGTGCGGGACCGAGGCGAGGAACCGGCCGAGGTCGGCGAACAGCACCCGCTCGTACGAAGGCTCGAGCCTCAGCTGGTCGTCGGCCACGACCCAGGCGCCGATCGACGCGAGCGGAGTCGGGTACTGCACCTGCATGCGAACCCCGGCCGGGATGACGCCGTCACCGCGCAGCCGCGAGAAGATCTCGTGCGACTCGGCGTACGCCGTCGCGTAACCGAGGTCGGGCCACACGACGTCGGCGGGCTCGGTGCCCGGTGCCAGCCGGACCTTCGGCAGCTCCTCGTAACCCTCGGCGGGCGCATCCTCCGACTCCGCCTTCTCGAGCCCCGGTGTCGCCCAGAACTTCGCCAACTGGAAGAAGATCCACTGCTGGCGGTCACCCGTCTCGCCGTCCGGGATTCGCCTCACCCCGGTGGGGATCCTGGTGGCGATCTCGCGCATCACGGTCTCGCCGTCCGCGAGGTTGACACCACCGTTGAAGTGAACAGTCGTAGGAGACATCGCCGCACCCCTTTGTGCCGTGAACGACCCCCGGCCGCCTCGCCCCCCGCACGAAGTGGCGTGAACGCTAGCACCCGGTCGACGCGACCTCCACCGGTCGAACTACATCTGTCACCGAGCGATCCCTCTCCTGTGACAGCGGGGCGCGAGATCACTGCGTACGCGTCTAGGATCACGCGATGAACGAGAACATCGATGGACCCGCACCCGGGACGGACGATGCGGTTCATGCCGAGCTCGTCGGCGTCGGCGACGCCTTCGCGGCGGCCGTCGTCTCCAACGACACCGCGCGGATCGCCGGCTTCATGGCCGACGACTGGGTGATGGTCTCCTGGTCGGGCATGACGACCAGGGACCAGTTCCTCTCGGTCATCGAGTCCGGGGACCTGACCCACTCGGCCATGGACCGCGTGAGCGCGCCGAGGATCAGGGTCTACGGCGACACCGCCGTCATCTCCGTGCGGGTCACGAACACGGCCCACTACCTCGGCAGACGCGTCGACGCGGACGAGTGGACGACCGACGTGTTCGCGAGGCAGGACGACCGCTGGCGGTGCGTGCTCACCCACATCACGCCGGTGTCCCCGGCACCCTAGGCGGGGCGCTTGAGGCGGAAGGTGGCGCGGTAGGACTGCGGGGTCGCTCCCACGCGGGAGCCGAAGTGGTGGCGTAGCGCCGCGGCGTTGCCGAACCCGGTGCGCGCGGCGACGGCGTCGACGGTCAGGTCGCTCTCCTCGAGCAGGTGGCGGGCGAGCAGCACCCGCTGGGTGGTCAGCCAGTCGTGCGGTGTCACGCCCGTCTCGGCCTGGAACCGCCGGGCGAACGTGCGCGGCGCCATGTGCGCGCGGCGCGCCAGGGAGGCGACGGTCATCGACTCGTCGAGGTGGGCGACGATCCAGGCGAGCAGCGGCTCGAGCGTCGACACCCGGCTCGTCGGCACCGGCGTCTGGACGTACTGCTTCTGCCCGCCGGAACGCTGCGGCGGGACGACCATGCGCCTGGCGAACGCGCGCGCGACCTCGCTGCCCTCGTGCTCGCGGATCAGGTGCAGACCGAGGTCGATGCCGGCGGCCGTTCCCGCGCTCGTCCAGACCTGCCCGTCGCCGACGAACAGGACGTCGGGGTTGACCCGCGCCTTCGGGAAGTCGTGCTGCAGCTCCTCGGCGTACATCCAGTGCGTGGTGCAGTCGCGGCCGTCGAGCAGTCCCGCCTCGCCGAGGACGAACGCCCCCGAGCAGACGCTCAGCACCAGCGCGCCCCGCTCGACGCCGCGTCGCAGCGCGCCGAGCAGCTCCTCGGGGTAGCGGGCGAGGCGGCGCCCGGCGGGGACGGCGATCACGTCGGCGTCGTCCAGCGCCGACAGCCCGTGCCGCGGGACGATGTCGAAGCCGCTCTTGGTCGGCAGCGGTTCACCCGGACGCTCCCCGCACACCCGGAAGTCGTACGTGGGCAGGCCCTGGTCGGAGCGGTCGACTCCGAAGACCTCGGTCAGCACGCCGAGCTCGAACACGGCGGTGCCTGGCAGGACGGGTACGGCGACGGATCGGAACATCCTCCCAGCATATGGCAGGATCTCGCGGAAGGACGGCATCTCTGCCACTCGGCATGCGGTGAAATCCCGACAATGCTGGCGGGTATGGAAATGCTCATCCTGCTCGCAGCCGTCCTCCTCGTCGACATCGCTGCGCTCGCGGGCTGGGTGGCAGACAGCCGCACCGGCCGCGACTGGCAGCCCCGCGGGGGGTGGAAGCCCACCGAGGACGTCCACCTCCAGCACCGACCCGCCGTCCGCTGATCTCGCGCGCGACTCACGCCCTGCCATAGTTCGGGGATGGATCACCGCTCCCGCTCGTGGATCGGGCGACGGCTGCGGTCGCTGGCGTTGCTGGAACTGCTCAACATCCCGCTCCAGGCCGTGATCTGGTTCGCCGTCGTCGACCTCCCGGTGACGGTGCCGAACGCGGTGGGTTTCGCACTGTTCGCGTTCCTCCTGCTGCAGGGTGCCAGTTACTGGGCGGCAAAGCTCAGGCGCTTCGGGGCGCCCGGCGGTGCACTGCCCGGCGTCGGGGCCTTCAGGATCGGTCGCGTGGCGAACGTGGCGGTGCTGCTCGCCGGACTGGCGTACGCCGTTCGGTCGGTGGTCGCCGACCCGGGGGCGGGCAGCATCCCCGGCCTGGTGTTCGCGCTGGTCGCGGTGCTGGAGTACGTGAACTACTTCCACGTGCAGCTCATGTACGACAACGCCGACGACCTCCGCTACCTGTTCACGCGCGGTCTGCGCCGCGCGCACCTCGCCCGTGACCTGCGCACCCGGGGGAGGTCACGTCGCGCGCGGGTGTGAGCCCACGCACATATGTGTCCTACGTCACGCATTCGTTGTCTCGTGCGTCGCAGACCAGGTCCGTCGCTCCCGGAGATACTGACCCGGCAGAGGGACGGAGGAGTCGACGCTGATGCTGGGCCCGGTGTCACCGCAGCGCGTCGGCGTCGCCACCGCGCTCGCCGTGATCATGACCGTCCCCAGCCTCACCCAGTTCGCCCTCGGCTCGCTCGCGCCGTTCCTCACCGACGAGTTCCACCTCACGCCGACCGCGTTCGGCGCGGTCACCGCGTCGTACTACCTGGCCGCGGCCGGGCTCTCGCCGCTGATGGGCCGATGGGTCGACCACCTGGGCACGCGCCGCGCCCTGCTCGTCACGGTCGGCATCGGCTGGGTGGGCTCACTGACGCTCGCGGGTGCACCCGCACTCGTCGGCGTCCTGGCCAGCGTGTTCGTCGCGGGCGCGGCGACGGCCATGGCCAACCCGGCGACCAACGTCGCGATCTCCACGCTCCCCCGCCCGCACGCCGCACTCGTGGGCGTCAAGCAGTCGGGCGTCCAGACGGCCGCGCTGCTCGGCGGCGCGATCCTCCCGGCGCTCGCGGTCGCGTACGGATGGCGCACCTCGGTGCTCGCATGCTCGGTCGCGTTCGCGGTCGGTGTGGTGGCCGCGGCGACGATGCCGGTGCCGGCGCGGACGCACGTCACCAGGACCCGCCGGAAAGGCATGCGGACCAGACCGGGTGTCAGGAGGCTGGCCCTGTTCGCCGGCCTGATGGGGTGCGGCATGGCGGCGACCAACGTCTACCTCGTCCTCTACGCGCACGACCGAGTGCACATGGATGTGCGTCTCGCGGGGTCGCTGCTCGCCACGGTCGGACTCGTCGCGATCATCGCGCGCATCACCCTCACGCTCGTCGCGGAGCGTGCTCGCGCACCGGAACGCACCGGCATGCGCATGCTCCGCACCATGGCTGTCGTCGCCGTCGGTGCGGCGGCGCTCATCGCGTCTGCGCCGCAGCTCGGCGCCGGTGTGCTCTGGGTGGGAGCGGTCGCGACCGGGCTCAGCGTCGCCGCGTTCAACGGCGTCACCATGTTCGTGCTCATCCGGACGAGCCACCAGACCGCCACCGCGACGGACTCGGGCCTGGTGCAGGGCAGCTTCTTCGCCGGCATGCTGGTGAGCCCGCCGGTGTTCGGCCTGCTCGTCGACCTGACCGGCAGCTACACGTACGGCTGGACCTGGGCGGCCGTGTGCCTCGTGGCCGCCGCGATCGTCATCCCCGGCGCGACGGCCCTGATGACCCCGCACCCCGAGCCCGGCTGAGTGCCGCCCTCCCCGCCCCCGGACATCCACGTGGACGCCTTGCTGTCGTCATGGCGACAGCAAGGCGTCCACGTGGCTGCTAGCCGAAGACCGGCGTGGCGCCGGGCGGCGGAGGGACGGCGAACGCGTTGAGTGCCGCGGCCAGGGTCGTGTAGTAGCCGAACAGGAAGACCAGCTCGGCGACGCCCCGCTCGTCGAACACCGCGCGCGCGACCCGGTAGAGGTCGTCGCCCACCGCGCGGTCACGCGAGAGGGCGGCGCACACGTCGTACGCCGCCGCCTCCTCCGCCGAGAGCCCGTCGGGACGTGCGCCCGCGCGCAGCTGGTCGAGGACGCGTTCCGGCATGCCGACGTGACGCGCGACCGCGGAGTGGGCGTACCACTCGAACTCGCACTTCCAGTCACACGACACCATCAGGATCACCAGCTCGCGCACGCGCGCCGGAAGAGTCGACTCGTACCTGAGCACCTCACCGACGCGCTGGAGCGCACCGCCGAGCTCGGGGCTCATCAGCATCGCGTTGAACGGGCCGTGCAGGCTGCCGTCCGCGGCCGTCAGCTCGAAGAGCCGCGGACCCGACGACCGCTTGCCGCCGACGATCGCGTCGTACACGACCCGCTGGTCCGCGGACAGTTCCTCGGGGGTGGGCCGGCTGAGTCGTGACACCGTTCTCCTCACGCGGGCGATGGCGCCGGGGCGGCGCACCCCGTCACGCTAGTGTCGCCCGCCGGAAATTCGTGTGATATATCGTGCGAGGGAGTCGAGGATTTCCTCCGCGGTCTTCTTCCACACGAACGGTTTCGGGTCCTCGTTCCACATCTTGATCCATTCGCGGACGTCTTTCTCCAGTGCC
>WHST01000142.1 GCA_009379955.1 Streptosporangiales bacterium
CACCGTTGTGATCACGCCGTCGCCAGGGACACCGCGGGCCACCCCCTACTTTTCACCCGTAGGGGATGGCCCGCCAGGGTCCCCCAGTGGTTGACGTGATCAACGGGGACTTCACCTCGTGCCGGGACGAGGTGAAGTCCACCTTCGTGAGGTGAAGCGCACTCGCCACGCGCCTCAGCGCACGGGGGCCGGCACCACCAGCGTCACCCGGGTGCCGTCGCCGGGTGCCGAGCGGACGGTCAGGCGTCCGCCGACGATCTTCGCCCGCTCGGCCATGCTGGCCAGGCCGTACCCACCCGACCCGGGCTCGGTGGTCGGGCTGTCGCGGCCGGGGTCGAAGCCCACCCCGTCGTCGGCGATGTCCAGGCGCGCGGTGCCGCGGCCGTACGCGTAGGTGACCTGGAGCGACGAGGCGTCGGCGTGCCTGACGACGTTCTGCATCGCCTCCTGGGCGATCCGGTACAGCGCCACCTCGACGTGCTCGGGGAGCCGCGTGTCGCACAGGTCGAGGCGCACGTCGACCCCGGCGAGCCCGCGCGCCACGCTGGCCAGGCCGCCGGCGAGCCCGAGGTCGTCGAGGACGGGCGGCAGGAGGCCGGAGACCACGCTGCGCGCCTCGTCGAGCGCGAGGTCGGCGAGCTCACGCGCCTCACGGAGCTGCTCGAGTGCCCGGTCCGGACTGCTGGCGACCGTGTGTCTGGCGGCATCGAGGTGGTACGCGAGGCTCACCAGGCGCTGGGAGATGCCGTCGTGCAGGTCGCCGACCAGCCGCCTGCGCTCGGCCTCCTGGGCAGCCACGACCTGGTCGGCGAACTGCTCATGGGCACGCTCCCTGGCCGCGAGCTGCCGGTGCCGGCGCGCGACGTGCAGCCCTCCCGCGACCAGTCCGCCGACTCGGGCGAGCAGCGCGACGTCGGTCGCGCCGAACGCCCGGCGCTGCCTGGTGTGCACGTTGAGCACGCCGACGAGCCCTGCCTGGCTGTTCGCCATCGGTACCGACGCCATCGACGTGAAGTCCCTGCCACGCAGCTCCGGGATGGGCTTGTACCGCGGGTCGGCGTGCTTGGCCTCGGCGATCACTGCCGGCCTGCGGTGCAGCGCCACCCAGCCCGCGATGCCCTCGCCGAGCGCCAGGCGTACGCGTCCGACCTCGCGGTCGAACGGCGGCGTCGCACCGGCGAGGGTGAGCGAGCGTTCGGTGTCGTCGAGCACGTGGACGAAGCACACGTCGGTGGACGTCGCCCTGACCACGAGCTCGGCGACACCGCCGGCCAGCGTCTCCACCGCGGGACCCGCCGAGATCGCGTCGATGACGGCACGCAGCAGCGCGCGTTCCGACTGCGACACCGCGGGGATCTGCGACGTCACCGGAAGATTCCCTCACGCAGGGCGACGGCCACCGCCTTCGTCCTGTCGGTGACGTCGAGCTTGCGGTACAGCGACCTCACGTGGCTCTTGACCGTCTCCCCGCCCAGCGTCAGCCGGGCCGCGATCGCGCGGTTCGACAGGCCGGCGACGAGCAGGGCGAGCACCTCGCTCTCCCGGTGGGTGAGCCCCCGTTCCGCACCCGGCCAGTACTCGCCCTTCTGCAGTCGGGCGACGGCGCCCACCGCCTGCCCGGCCAGCGTCGGGTCGATCACCGTCTCGCCGTCGCGCACGTGCTGCAGATAGCGGACGAGCTCCTCGCCGTCGATGCGTTTCAGCAGGTAGCCGGACGCCCCGGCACGCAGCGCCTGGAACACGTACTGCTGGTCGTCGTAGACCGACAGGAGAACCACCCGGCAGGCGCGGTCGCGTTCGAGCAGTCGGCGGCACAGGTCGAGGCCGCTCGCCCCCCGCAGCCGAACGTCGCACAGCACGACGTCGGGCTCCTCCTTCGCGACGACGGACACGGCGGAGTCCGCGTCCGTCGCCTCGCCGACGACCAGCACGCGGTCGCCGAACGGCGCGAGCATGGCCTTGAGCCCCTTGAGGATCATCACGTGGTCGTCGACGAGGACGATCCGCAACGGCACCTCGGCGGGCAACGCGCGGGCACGACCCACAGCGGGCCGCGTGTCCGGTGCAGCAGGTCCGTTCATCCGGGATCCCAGCGTCGAACGCCGGGACGCCCGACGTGTGGCAGCCATCTTCACCGCAGCGCCCGGTGCGGCACAGGCAGCCGTGGGCACAAGATTCCCTCGCCCGATCTTGTGGCACCACCACAATGGTGGTGCACGACTTCCCCGGTGTGTAATGACATTCACCGCGTCGACTATGGTTCCGCATCGTGGTTCAGTTGCGGATTCCGCGACGCCCCGTGCCGTCTCGCCCGATGACCGTTATCCTGCAAGTGGATCGGCATGACTCCGGTCCGGCGGACGGCACCGTCCAGCCGACCGACGAAGGTGGGTGAAGGTCGTGACGACCGATCGAGCCGACGAGTCGCTCGCGGGCCGCGTACGCGAGATCGTGGCCGCACACCGCGCCGAGCGCGGGGCACTCATGCCGATCCTCCACGGCATCCAGGAGGAGCTCGGCTACGTCGATCCGAAGGTCGTGCCGGTCATCGCCGAGGAGCTCAACCTCTCCCGCGCCGACGTGCACGGAGTGGTGTCCTTCTACCACGACTTCCGCGACGCCCCCGCCGGTCGCACGCGGGTGCAGATCTGCCGCGCGGAGGCGTGCCAGTCGGTCGGCGCCGAGGCCCTGATGGCCCACGCGCGCACCCGGTTCGGCGTCGAACCCGGCGGCACGACGGCGGACGGCGGCGTCACCGTCGACCAGGTCTTCTGTCTCGGCAACTGCGCGCTCGGTCCCTCCGTGATGATCGGCGACCGGCTGTACGGGCGGGTCGACCCCGATCGGCTCGACCGGCTCGTCGACGAGGCGGTGGCCCCGTGAACCGTCCCGTCACGGTCTACGTGCCGCGTGACTCCGCCGCCAGGTCCGTCGGCGCCGACGAGGTCACGGTCGCGCTGGAGGGCGCCGCCGCGGCCGCCGGTCGCGAGCTGCGGCTCAAGCGCAACGGGTCGCGGGGCATGCTCTGGCTCGAACCCCTCGTCGAGGTCGAGGTCGACGGCGTCCGCGTCGGCTACGGTCCCGTCACGCCCGACGGCGTCGACGACCTGGTCGCCGCGGGCATGCTCGACGGCGCCGCGCACGACCTGCGGCTCGGCCCGGTCGACGAGCTGCCGTGGATGCGCGACCAGACGCGGCTGTGCTTCGCGCGCGTCGGGGTGATCGACCCCCTCTCCTTCGACGACTACCAGGCCGCGGGCGGGCTCGCCGGGCTCCGCAGGGCGCTCGTGCTCTCCCCGTCCGACGTCGTGGCCGAGGTCGTCACGTCCGGCCTGCGGGGTCGCGGCGGCGCGGGCTTCCCCGCCGGCATCAAGTGGAAGACGGTGCTCGAGGCGCAGGGCGAGCTGAAGTTCGTCTGCTGCAACGCCGACGAGGGCGACAGCGGCACGTTCGCCGACCGCATGCTGATGGAGGGCGACCCCTTCACCCTCATCGAGGGCATGGTCATCGCCGCCCACGCCGTCGGCGCGACCGAGGGCTACGTCTACATCCGGTCGGAGTACCCCGACGCCGTCGCCACCATGCGGTCCGCGATCGACATCGCATACGCACGCGGCTGGCTCGGCGAACGCATCCTCGGCTCCGACCTGCACTTCGACCTGCACGTCCGGGTGGGCGCGGGAGCGTACATCTGCGGCGAGGAGACCTCGATGCTGGAGAGCCTCGAGGGCAAGCGCGGTCAGGTGCGCTCCAAGCCGCCGATCCCCGCGCTCGAGGGCCTGTTCGGCAAGCCGACGGTCGTCAACAACGTCCTCACCCTCGGCAGCGTGCCCGCCGTCCTCGCCGAGGGTGGCAGCGCGTACGCCGAGCACGGCATCGAACGCTCGCGCGGCACTCAGGTGTTCCAGCTCGCCGGCAACATCGCCAGGGGCGGGATCTTCGAGACCGCGTTCGGCATCACGCTCGGTGACCTCGTCGAGCGGTACGGCGGCGGCACCAGGTCGGGCCGCCCGGTCAAGGCGGTGCAGGTCGGCGGCCCACTCGGCGCGTACGTCCCGCCGTCGCGGTTCGAGCTGCCGATGGACTACGAGGCGTTCGCCGCGGCGAACGCGATGATCGGCCACGGCGGCCTCGTCGTGTTCGACGACACCGTCGACATGGCGATGCAGGCGCGGTTCGCGATGGAGTTCTGCGCCGTCGAGTCGTGCGGCAAGTGCACGCCGTGCCGCGTCGGCTCGGTGCGCGGCGTCGAGGTCATCGACCGCATCGTCGCGGGCGACGACAGCGACGAGAACCTCGTCCTGCTCGAGGATCTCTGCGACCTGATGACCGAGGGATCGCTGTGCGCGATGGGCGGTCTCACGCCGATGCCGGTGCGCAGCGCGATACTGAACTTCGGCGACGACTTCGTCGCCCGCGGGGAACACAACGGCACCACGCAGCACGAGTCACCGACGGTGACGGAGGGCAACTCATGACGATCATGAAAGACCACGACCTCGGAACCCCGGCCCGCACAGGCGAGGACACCGTCTCCGTCGAGGTCGACGGCCGCACCGTCTCCGTGCCCGAGGGCACCTCCGTCATGCGCGCCGCCGCGCTCGCGGGGGTCGACGTCCCGAAGCTGTGCGCCACCGACTCGCTGAAGGCGTTCGGCTCCTGCCGGCTGTGCCTGGTCGAGGTCGACGGCCAGAAGGGCACGCCCGCCTCCTGCACCACGCCCGTCCGCGACGGCATGAACGTCACGACGCAGTCGCAGAAGCTCACCAAGCTGCGCCAGGGCGTCATGGAGCTCTACCTCTCCGACCACCCGGCCGACTGTCGCGGCTGCAACGGCGAGGGCGACTGCGAGCTGCAGGACCGCGCCACCGAGGTCGGGCTCGTGCACAACCGCTACGGCTACGACGGCGCCAACCATCTGCACGAGCAGATCGACGAGAGCAACCCGTACTTCAGCTACGACCCCACCAAGTGCATCGTCTGCTCGAGGTGCGTCCGCGCCTGCGACGAGATCCAGAACACGTTCGCGCTCACCGTCACCGGCCGCGGGTTCGACTCGCGAATCGCCGCGAGCGCCGGTGAGTCGTTCCTGTCCTCCGAGTGTGTGTCGTGCGGCGCGTGCGTCCAGGCGTGCCCGACCGACTCGCTGCAGGAGAAGTCGGTCATCGATCTCGGCATGCCGACCCGCAGCGTGCTCACCACCTGCGGCTACTGCGGTGTCGGCTGCACGTTCAAGGCCGAGATGCGCGGCGACGAGGTCGTGCGCATGGTGCCGCAGAAGGACGGCCGCGCCAACGAGGGCCACTCCTGCGTCAAGGGCAGGTTCGCGTACGGCTACGCCACCCATTCCGACCGCGTGCTGCACCCGATGATGCGTGACAAGATCACCGACCCCTGGCGTCAGGTCGAGTGGGACGAGGCGATCGGCTTCATCGCGACGCGGATGCGCGAGATCCAGCAGACCTACGGTCCCGGCGCCATCGGCGGCATCACGTCGTCGCGGTGCACCGACGAGGAGTGCTACGTCGTCCAGAAGATGGTGCGTACGGCGTTCGGCAACAACAACATCGACACCTGCGCGCGGGTGTGCCACTCCCCCACGGGCTACGGGCTGAAGACGACGTTCGGCACGTCGGCGGGCACCCAGGACTTCCGTTCGGTCGCGAAGGCCGACGTGATGATGGTCATCGGCGCCAACCCGACCGACGGCCACCCGGTGTTCGCGTCCCGGATGAAGCGGCGGCTCCGCGAGGGCGCCACGCTGATCGTCGTCGACCCGCGGCGCATCGATCTCGTGCGCACGCCGCACATCGAGGCGAAGCACCACCTACCGCTCAAGCCGGGCACCAACGTCGCCGTCATCAACGCGATGGCGCACGTGGTGGTCACCGAGGGTCTCGTCGACCGCACGTTCGTCGGCGAGCGATGCGAGGACTTCGACGCATGGGCGGAGTTCGTCGCGCAGCCGGACAACAGCCCCGAGGCCATGGAGGAGATCACCGGCGTGCCCGCGGCCGACCTCCGCGACGCCGCGCGCATCTACGCCGCCGGCCCCAACAGCGCGATCTACTACGGCCTCGGCGTCACCGAGCACAGCCAGGGCTCGACGATGGTCATGGGCCTCGCCAACCTCGCGATGGCGACCGGCAACCTCGGCCGCGACGGCGTCGGAATCAACCCACTGCGCGGGCAGAACAACGTCCAGGGCTCGTGCGACATGGGTTCGTTCCCCCACGAGTACCCCGGCTACCGGCACGTCGGCGACGACGACGTACGCGAGATCTACGAGTCGATGTGGGGCAGGCCGCTGCTCTCCGAGCCCGGCCTGCGCATCCCGAACATGTTCGACGCCGCCATGGACGGCACCTTCCGCGGCCTCTACATCCAGGGCGAGGACATCGCGCAGTCCGACCCCAACACCAAGCACGTCACCGGCGCGCTTTCGGCGATGGACCTCGTGGTCGTCCAGGACCTCTTCATCAACGAGACCGCGAAGTACGCGCACGTGTTCCTGCCCGGCACGTCGTTCCTGGAGAAGGACGGCACGTTCATCAACGCGGAGCGCCGGATCAACCGCGTGCGTCCGGCCATCGAGCCCAAGACCGGCAAGCACGAGTGGCAGGTCGCGTGCGAGATCGCGCAGGCGATGGGCTACGACATGCACTACGACCACCCGCGCGAGATCATGGACGAGATCGCGGCCACGACCCCGACGTTCGCGGGCGTCTCGTTCGACCTGCTCGACCGCCTCGGCAGCGTGCAGTGGCCGTGCAACGAGAAGGCGCCGAGCGGCACGCCGATCATGCACGTCGACGGCTTCGTCCGTGGCAAGGGCCGGTTCGTGCCGACCCACTTCGTCCCGACCGAGGAACGCAGCACGCGCAAGTTCCCGCTCATCCTGACGACCGGCCGCATCCTGTCGCAGTACAACGTCGGCGCACAGACCCGGCGCACCGGCAACGTCGCGTGGCACTCCGAGGACATCCTCGAGATCCACCCGCACGACGCCGAGGACCGCGGCATCAGCGAGGGCGACCTCGTCACGCTGGCGAGCCGGGTCGGCGAGACCACGCTGCACGCCAAGATCGCCGACCGCATGCCCGTCGGCGTCGTCTACACGACGTTCCACTTCCCGGTGACCGGTGCGAACGTCGTGACGACCGAGCTCTCCGACTGGGCGACCAACTGCCCGGAGTACAAGGTGACGGCCGTCCAGGTCGGAGTCGCCCGCCCGCGTACCCGCGACGACGAGGTCGCCCGTGACGCCGACCTGGCCGAGTCGGCACTGGTGGACTGACGACCGTGACGACGACGAACCCGCAGGTGCGGCTGGCGAACGAGATCGCCGTGCAGTTCCACCACCTGCCGCCCACCGAGGCCGCGGAAGCGATCGCCCACCACATCCGGCAGTTCTGGGAACCCCGCATGCGCGTGAAGCTCCTCGCCCACGTCGAGTCCGGCGACACCGCCGACCTCGACCCGCTCGCGGTCGCCGCGGCCGCGCGCCTCACGCCCGTGAAAGGCTGAGCGCCGCGGCGCAATGCCGTGGACACCCGACATGAGCAGCAGGTCCGCGACACCGTACACCGCGACACCGCGGCCGACGCCGACCTGAGCCGTCCCGCGCTCGACGCCTTCGCCCGTGCGCTGCACCTCAGCGGCCGCGACCTCACACGCCCGGCGGGCAGCGCCGCCGTCCTCCGCGTCGACGGCGCGGCGGGAGGCAGCTGGGCGGTGCGGTCCGACGGTCGGGCCTGGGCGCACACGGACGCGACGGACGGCGCCATCGGGACGGTCACGATGTCGGCCGACACCTTCTGGCGCCTGGCCACCCGCGGCATCACCCCGGACATCGCGCGCGACCGCTCCACGCTCGACGGCGACGCGGACGTGACCAGGGCCGTCACCGAGATCCTGTCCATCGTCTGGTGAATCGGCTGGCGACCCGCGGGTGGCGTGCGCGATGCTGGTGGCATGCAGATCAGGGACGCGACCCTCGACGACTGGCCCGCGATCTGGGCGTTCATGCGCGGCATCGCCGCCGCGGGTGAGACGTTCTCGTGGGACCGCGACATCCCCGAGGACGTCGCACGCGCCCGGTGGTTCGCCGGACCACCCGTCCGCACGGTCGTTGCGGTGGACGACGACGGCACCGTGCTCGGCAGCGCCGTCACCGGACCCAACCACGGCGGGCCCGCGTCGCACGTCTCGACCGCCAGCTTCATGGTCGACCCCGCACGTGCGGGGCACGGTGTCGGCAGGGCACTCGGCGAGCGGGTGCTGGAGCTCGCGCGTGAGGACGGCTACCGGTCGATGCAGTTCAACGCCGTCGTCGAGGCCAACAGGCCCGCGGTCGCTCTGTGGCGCAAGCTCGGCTTCGAGATCATCGGCACGGTGCCAGAGGGCTTCCTCCACCCCACGGAGGGCTACGTCGGCCTGCACATCATGTACCAGCGGCTCTGACCTGCGTGAATCCGATCTGACGCCGATCTGAAGTCACCTTCGCCTACCTTCTCGGCCGGGCGCGGCCGTACGGTCGCGGCCGGGATCAGACGAAGGGACGAGATGAGGAAGAGGCTCCTTAGCAGTACAAGTTCGCCGCGTCGATGCAGTACAAGGACCAGGGCGACCGCCCCAGCCCGCACCGGTGCGGCGGCGCACTCATCGCCGCGGAGTGGGTCGTCACGGCGGCACACTGCGTCGCGCAGCTCGACGGCACGTTGCTGAACCCCGCAGACTTCATGGTCAGGATCGGCGACAACGACAACACCGCAGGCGCCAAGTTCGAGGCGGCGCAGTTCGTGGCGCACCCCTACTGGGGCGCAGGCCAGGAGAGCGCGGGCGACATCGGCCTGATCAAGCTCGCCACCCCGTCGACCGAGACGCCGATCAACAACATCCTCCACCCGCCAGCCGACGAGACCGTCCGGATGATCGGCTGGGGCGTCACCGTCGACGGCGACCCGGCCTCCGCACCCAAGGACATCCGCCAGCTCGACACGAAGCTGCTGCTCCACGCCGACTGCCACTTCGGCGACGAGTACGACGCCACCCCAGGCGACGTCTGCGTCTCCCGCGCCAAGAACGACACCGCCGGTGCCTGCAACGGCGACTCCGGCAGCCCACTGCTCTGGAAGGTCGACGGCGTCTGGCGCATCGTCGGCGTCGACAGCCGCAGCGGTGGCGAGTCCGGCTGCCTCAACACCCCGGAGGTCTACACCACGACCGACTTCTACTGGCCGTGGGTGAAGGAAACCATCAACAGTTAGGTCTTCTTCGGTGGTGGGGCAGCTGACTGTGGGGTCCGCTGCCTCACCCCTCTATTTGATTGTTTAAGTCGATCGTCCTGAACAGCGCGCATCTACGGGGTGAGGCAGCTCCTGTGCCTGCCACGCTTCCCGGTCGCTGCGTGGTCGCCGCCCCGCGGCTGCTTATTCGTTATTGTTTCGTGATCCGCGTCGGTCGGTAATGCGCCTGAATTCGACCCACCGCGCCGATGAGCTGTCAGTGCCAGGCGTCGCCATGGCCACGCCTACCACTGACAACCCCGGCGGAAGTCCCGGGACCGTAACCCGTGAGGGGCACCCTCACCGCGTCGGGGCACGGTGTGGGTGCCGTTCACGGGTGCGCTCCGAGGGTCATCGGCGGAGCTTCACCTCACCGACATGGACTTCACCTCGTCCCGGCACGAGGTGAAGTCCACGTTGATCACGTGAACCACCGACCAGATCGCCGCGACGAAGAGCAGCAGCTGGCGGTCGAGGGTGGCCCGGTTGAGGGCACGGCGGTCGAGCACGGTCGGGGCGGTGCCGCCCCCTCGTGCATGAGAGAACCCTCATCGCTGGTTAACGGGGCTATCACCCGCCGGACCGACGCTTGTCGACATGCACCCCGAACAGCGCAGCTCCCGATCGCGCCGGCCCCGCATCGCCCTGTACTCCCACGACGCGCAGGGCCTCGGTCACATTCGCAGGAACCTGGCGATCGCCGGTGCGCTGAGCGAGCTGCGCCCCGCGCCCGACATCCTGCTGGTGACGGGCGCGCCCGAGGCCGCGGGGATGCGGCGTCCGACGGGCGCCGACGTGGTGGTCCTGCCGAGCCTGACCAAGGACGACGCCGGGACGTACGGGCCGCGCCACCTGGCGGTGCCCATGACGGAGCTGACCGCGCTGCGCGCCGCGGTGATCCGCGCGGCGCTGCGCTCGTTCACGCCCGACCTGCTGATCGTCGACAAGCACCCGCGCGGGTTCCGCCGCGAGCTCGAGCCCGCGCTCGACACACTCACCGCGGCGGGCACGAAGGTCGTGCTCGGCCTGCGCGACGTGCTCGACGAGCCCGCCCGCGCCCGCGCCGAGTGGGACGCCGACCGGTCGAACGAGGCGATCGACCGGTGGTACGAGGGCATCTGGCTGTACGGCGACCGGCAGGTGCACGACCCTACGACCTCGCTCGGCCTCGACGAGGAGGCGCGGCGCAAGGTCGTGGCCACCGGTTACCTCGCGCAGCGCAGGCCCGTCGGACCCGAGCCGATGTCGTCGTGCACGGCACGCAGCCAGGCCGAGCGACCGTACGCACTCTGCCTGGTCGGCGGCGGCAGCGACGGCGCCCTGCTCGCCGAGGCGTTCGTCCGCGCGCCCATGCCCGACGGACACTCGGGGGTGCTCGCCCTCGGACCGCAGATGCCCGAGGCCGACCGCGACCGTGTCCGCCGCGTCGCCGCGCACAACGGCCGGGTGCGGGTCTGCGACTTCCTGCCTGCGGTCGAGAGCTGGCTCGACGGCGCGTCGGCGGTCACCGCGATGGGCGGCTACAACACCGTCTGCGAGACCGTCGCACGCGGCAAGCCGTTCCTCGTCGTCCCGCGTGTGCGGCCGCGCACCGAGCAGCTGATCCGCGCGAACGACCTCGCCGCCAAGGGCCTGCTCGACACGATGCATCCCGACGAGCTGCGGCCGGAACGACTCGGCGCCTGGCTCGCCGCCGCCGTACGACGCCCCACCAGGATCCACCCCGGAGTCGACCTCGACGGACTCGGCCGCCTGCCGCGGCTCGCGACAGCGCTCGTCGAGGACGCGATCGCAGGCCGCACCGCGAGGGAGACCGAGCATGTCGCCTGACCGCGTCGGCTACGTCGTCAAGGTCTACCCCCGCTTCTCCGAGACGTTCGTCGTCTCGGAGATCCTGGCCCGCGAGGCGCACGGCACGCGCATCGACGTCTTCTCCCTCCGCCCGCCCGTCGACGGCAGGTTCCACGACACGCTCGCTCGCGTCCGGGCCTCCGTGACGTACCTGCAGCGCAGGCGCAAGGTCGACGAGGTGTGGTCGCACCTCTCGGCCGCGCTGCCCGACCTGCCGTCACTGCCCCGACTGCTCCCCGAGCTCCTCGCCGCCGACGTCGAGGACGCCTGCCAGGCGATCGAGCTGGCCCAGGAGGTACGTGCCCGCGGCATCACGCACCTGCACGCGCACTTCGCGACGGCGGCGACCACGGTCGCACGGCTCGCCGCGGTGCTCACCGGCGTGCCGTACTCGTTCACCGCGCACGCCAAGGACATCTACCACGAGTCGTCCGACCCGGCCGAGCTGCGAAGCAAGCTCGCCGACGCCCACCATGTCGTGACCGTCAGCGACTACAACGCGCGCTTCCTGCGCGACCGGTACGGCACGGACGCAGGCACCGTCCACCGCGTCTACAACGGGCTCGACCTCGACGCGTTCACGTTCGAGGAGACCGCGGCGGACCGGCCGCCCGTCGTGCTCGCTGTCGGCCGGCTCGTCGAGAAGAAGGGCTTCGACGTCCTGCTCGACGCGTGCCGGCTGCTCGCCGACGACGGCGTCGACTTCCGGTGCCGGCTCGTCGGCACGGGCGAGCTCGACGGCGCGCTGCGCGAGCACGTCGCACGCCTCGGGCTCGGCGACGTCGTCGAGCTGACCGGGCCCCTTCCGCAGCCGGACGTCCGCGAAGCGATGCGTGGTGCGTCCGTCCTCGCCGCGCCCTGCGTCGTCGGCTCCGACGGCAACCAGGACGGCCTGCCGACCGTGCTGCTCGAGGCGATGGCTCTCGGCACCCCCTGCGTCTCGACGGACGTCACCGGCATCAGCGAGATCGTGCGCGACGGGGACACCGGCCTGCTCGTCCCGCAGCGCGATGCCACGGCGCTCGCCCACGCGATCGCGCGGCTCCTGCACGACTCCGCACTGCGCACCAAGGTCGTCACCGAGGCACGCGCGCTCGTCGAGCGCGACTTCGACGTGAGGCGTCAGGCACACGACCTCGACGACCTGATGACTCGGCACGACAAGGTGGAGGTGGCGTCATGATGCGCGTCGCGTACGTCTGCGCGGACCCGGGCATTCCCGTGTTCGGCACCAAGGGCGCATCGGTGCACGTCCAGGAGGTCCTGCGCGTGCTGCTGTCGCGCGGCGCGAGCGTCGACCTGTTCTGCCGGCGCACCGGGGGCGTCCCGCAGGGGATCCTCGCGAACGCCGACGTGCACATGCTGCCGATGCCACGCCACAAGGAACCGGCCGCCCGCGAGGTCGAGTGCATGCGCGCGGACGGGTGGACCGCGGAGGCGTTGCGCTCCGCCGGCGCGTACGACCTCGTGTACGAGCGCTACTCGCTGTGGAGCAGTGCGGGCATGGCGTACGCCAGGCACGTGGGCGTTCCCGCCGTCCTCGAGGTCAACGCGCCGCTGATCGACGAGCAGGCACGACACCGGACGCTCGTCCACCGCGCCGAGGCGGAGGCCGTGTTCACCGGCGCCGTCCGCGACGCGACCGTCGCCGTCTGCGTGTCCGACGCCGTCGCGGCATGGGCGCGTACGTACGCGGGCGACACGACACCCGTGGTCGTGCAGCCCAACGGCGTCGACGTCGACCGGATCGCGCCCGCGACGCGACGTGGGCGGTCGACGCCGTTCACCGTCGGCTTCGTCGGCTCGCTCCGGCCCTGGCACGGCATCGACGTGCTCGTCGACGCGTTCGCCCGGCTGCACCGTGCACACCCCGACACGCGCCTGCTCGTCGTCGGCGACGGGCCGCTGCGTGAATCGCTCGCCGGACAGGTCGGGTCGCTCGGCATCGGGTCCGCCGTCGAGCAGACCGGAGCGGTGCAGCCCGCGGACGTCCCGCAGCTGCTGCACCGGATGGACGTCGCGGTCGCCCCGTATCCCGAGTCCGCCGGTCACTACTTCTCGCCGCTGAAGGTGTACGAGTACCTCGCGGCCGGCCTTCCCGTCGTCGCGAGCGACATCGGGCAGGTCAGCACGACCCTCACCCACGGCGTCGACGGCGTCCTCGTCCCGCCGGGCGACGCTGCCGCACTCGCCACGCAGCTCGCCCGGCTGCGCGCGGACGGCGAGCGACGTGAACGACTCGGCCGCGCCGCACGCGCGACCGCCGAAGCGCGACACACCTGGACCCGCGTGGTCGCGAACTCCCTCGACGCCGCCGGGTTCCGGCTGCCCGCGACAGGCCAGGAGGCCGCGTAGATGAGCGAGGACGACTCGATGACCAAGGACGACCGTCCGGACGTGCGTAGCACCGTGACGAGCCTGCGCCGCACGCTCGGGTTCGTCGGGCCGTACCTGCGTCCGCAACGTCCGCTGCTCGCGGGCGGGTTGCTGACCCTCCTCCTCGAGGTCGCGTTCCGCCTCGTCGAGCCGTGGCCGCTCAAGGTCGTCATCGACGCGGTCGTCACGCCGAACGCCACCGGCGGGTACAGCGTCGTCACCCTGCTCGTCGTCGCCGCGATCGCGGTGTTCCTCGCAGCCGCGCTGCGCGCGCTGATGTCGTACCTCACCACCGTGTGCTTCGCGCTGGCGGGCACGAGGGCGATGACGGCCGTGCGGTCACACATCTTCGCGCACGTCCAGCGGCTGTCGCTGCGGTTCCACGGCCGGACGAAGACCGGTGACCTCCTCACCCGCCTGGTCGGCGACGTCGGCAGGCTGCAGGAGGTCGCGGTCACGGCCGCGCTTCCCCTGCTGGGCAACACGATCGCGCTCCTCGGCATGACCACGGTCATGGTGGTCATGGACTGGCGGCTCGCGCTGATCGCGCTGTGCGTGTTCCCCGCGTTCCTGTACTCGGGCTCGGAGCAGAGCAGGAAGATCACCAGCGCCGCGCGCAAGCAGCGCAAGCAGGAGGGCGACCTCGCCGGGACGGCCGGCGAGACGCTCGGCGCGATGAAGGTCGTCCAGGCGTACTCCCTGGAGCGGGTCCTCCTCGGCGTGTTCGACCGGAGCAACAGCAAGGCGCTGCGCGACAGCGTCAAGGCGTCGCGTCTCGCCGCCGGACTCGAACGCAGGACCGACCTGCTGATCGGCTTGGCCACCGGCGCCGTGCTGCTCGGCGGCGGCTCGCTCGCGATCTCCGGCGACCTGACCCCCGGCGAGCTCGTCGTCTTCGTCAGCTACCTCAAGGGCGCGTTCAAGCCGATGCGCGACCTCGCCAAGTACACCGGCCGGCTGGCGAAGGCCGCCGCGTCCGGCGAACGGATCATCGACCTGCTCAGCACGCAGCCCGAGGTCGAGGACGGTCCCGACGCCCGCTCGGCGCCGCGCCTCAGCGGTGACGTGCACTTCGAGGGCGTGCACGTGTCGTACGAGCCCGGCACGCTCGCCCTCGCCGGCATCGACCTGCACGTGCGCAGCGGCGCGCGGGTCGGTCTCGTCGGGCCGTCCGGCTCGGGCAAGTCGACGCTCGCGTCGCTGCTGCTGCGGTTCCACGACCCGGTCGCCGGTCGGGTGCTGGTCGACGGGTACGACCTGCGCGACCTGACGCTGCAGTCGGTGCGGTCGCAGGTCGCGGTCGTCCTGCAGGAGACGGTGCTGTTCGCCACGACCGTCAGGGAGAACATCAGGTACGGCTGCCCGTCCGCGAGCGACGAGGCCGTCGAGGCCGCCGCGCACCAGGCCAACGCGCACGAGTTCATCGCGCGACTGCCCGAAGGCTACGACACCGTCGTGGGCGAACGCGGCGAGAGCCTGTCCGGCGGGCAACGTCAACGCATCGCGATCGCCCGTGCCATGCTCCGCGACGCGCGCATCATCATCCTCGACGAGGCGACGACCGGGCTCGACACACACAACTCGCGACACGTGCTCGAGGCGATGCGCCGGCTGACCCAGGGCCGCACGACGTTCGTCATCTCGCACGAGGACGACCACGTCGCCGACTGCGACATGGTCATCCGCCTCGAACACGGCCGGATCGTCCGCCCCGAGCGCCCGCGGACCTCCGCGGACGACGCTCCCACGCTCTCCATGGCACCGCTGTGCTGACCGCCGCCGACCGTGATCTCGCCCACCGCGAGCCCGACCTCCCCGGGATCCGGCTGGCCCTCGACGTCGAGGCGCTCGCCGACCGGCTCGCGCACTGGCTGCCTGCCGGCGACGCGCTGGTCGAGGGCCGCGTCACGTACCTGAGGTACAAGCCGCGGACGAGCCTCGTCGCCGGGCTCGCGCTGCGCACGACATCCGGCCACCGGCAGGCGTTCGTGAAGGCGTACGGGCCGGGCTCGGCACCGAAGCTCGACAAGCTGCGCTCGGTCGGCGCGCACGACAGGATCGGTCTCGGCACGTTCGTCGACGACGGGCTCCGGTTGGCCGTCGTCGACGCCACGAGCGACCGCAGGCTACCGGCGTTGCGGCGTATGCTCGCGAAGGCCGAGCGATGTGTGGAACCGTTGCGGTACAAGCCAGAACGCCGCTGGGTCGGCGTCGTCGGACGGCAGACGTCCGACCCCTGCCTGGTCAAGATCCACCAGCCCGGGTTCGCCCGCAGCTTCGCTCGCCGGCACGCGGCACTCGAGCGCGCGGGCCTGCCGGTGCCGGAGCTGCGCAGGGCGCAGCCGGCGACCGGCCTGATGACGTACGAGTGGTTCGAGGGCGAGCACGTCGAGGACGTCGACGCGCCCGGCCTGCTCACCGAGGTGGGCGCCCTGCTCGCACGACTGCACGCGGTGCCCGTCACTGCCGAGCCCGCCGCCACGCCGGTGAGTCGCGCCGCCGAGCTGGCGGACGCCGTCCGCGCGATCGCCGCGGCGGTCCCCGGCGCCGCGCGCGCGGCGGGAGAGTCCGCGCGCTCGGCCCGCGCCGCGCTCGCCG